>CBKYSX010000032.1:0-13747 GCA_966690745.1 uncultured Ardenticatenales bacterium | reverse complement strand
CATGCAGGGGCAGGATGCGGTAGCATTGCACACCGATGTACAGGTGGGCGGTACCGACCAAACCTTTAACCTGTTGGCAGGGCGCACCTTACAAGAACGAGCAGGGCAAAAAGCCCAAATCTGTATTACCTCCCCCATGCTTCCCGGTACGGATGGCGTACAGAAAATGTCGAAGAGCCTCGGGAATGCTATCGGGATTGATACCACGCCGGAAGATATGTACGGCAAATTGATGTCTATTCCCGATTTTGCGATGCCGATCTACTACCGCCTGCTGACCCGTTACCACCCCGATGAAACGGAGCGTCTGATCAAGGAAATCGAAAGTGGCGCGATTCACCCCCGCGATGCCAAAATGAAACTGGCTTACGAAGTTACCGAGATTTTTTACGGAACGGATGGGGCGCAAAAAGGGGCAAAACACTTTGCCGATGTCTTCCAAAAAGGGAAACTTCCCGACGATATGCCCGAACGGACCATTACGGAGCCGGTAGGATTATTGAATGTGATACGGGAAGCGGGTTTTGTAAAAAGCAACGGTGAGGCGCGACGGTTGGTGCAACAAAATTCGGTCAGCCTTGACGACGAAAAAATTACCGACCCTGAATATCAAATTGTACCGGGGAATTCGCCGCGCATTCTGAAAGTCGGGAAGCGGCACTTTTTGAGGTTGGTGTAAAGAGTAAAGGGGAAACGGCACAGCAAAAGGCACCCTGCCACTTCCCGTTTCTCTTGATGAGATTAGGGCTTCATCTCGTCACAAGCCCACTAAGGAAAGTGAAAAAGAAACCGAGTTTTCAACGACAGAAACTCGGTTTCGCCTCCTATAACTGTTACCTTTGACCAACAAAAAAGCAGAGGGCTTTGCCTCTGCTTTTTTAGTATGACCAGCGAATAACAGCCCGCTTTCGACCTATCTTATCCCTCACATCTATTTTTTGAACACATCAAAAGTGCAAAGTGTAATCTGTTCGGAGGCAATGACTTCCTGAACACGCGGATCTGTCAGATATCCTATTTCGATTTCGCGCACGGTCGTCCAGGAGTCCACATCAAATAGCGTTTCATTGGAATAACCGGGATGACAGCACAATTCCACTATTTCGCCATCAGGAAGGGTCTTTAGAAAATCGAGAAGCACCTCAACCGGCTGATGATGATCGAGTTCATAGAAAGCCACCGGATGCTGGATGCCTTCTAACACGTTCACACCAATCCCCCGGTCGTGACGCATCGGCAGATGGTGCTGAAGGGCAAGCGACCGCATAACCTTCGCGGAGGTAGGATGAAAATAGGTGGCGTGATAATGACTATCAAGATGGGTCGGCAGTCGGTTCGCCACCGCAACGAACCGTTCAAACTGCGCCTCTATTTCACGACGCATCTCATCAGGGTGAAAAAACTCAGCCTGTTCGCCCCACGCCGGATGGTCATAAAATAATCCATCGGGGCGCACCAATGTTGGAATTTGATCGGGTGGCAAGACAGGTTTCATCGCTTTACCCGCCACCACCACATGCAAACCCAGCGCAAGGTCAGGCGTTTCCGTGAGTGCCTGTTGTACGGCTTCGGTAGCATTATCCATCCCAATCATCACCGTTGTTGACGTGACAATGCCGCGCTGATGGCACTCCCGAATCCCCCGGCTGACACTGGCGGCTATTCCGTAATCATCGGCATTCACAATCAAATATTTAGCCATTAAGCCCTCCTTGGGGAAAGCGTTGATACGTACCGTACTCAACGGGGTACTTGTTGAATGGTTATGCCGCCGTTTCGCCTTACCCTAAGCAGTCGGAATATCCCACAACGGATACCAACGACTGGTATCCTGCTCTATGGGCAACTCCTGCCCCATCAGGCTTTTGAGGCGCAATTCCAGTACATTATCCCGTTCGCGGTTGCCTTTGGGGGCAAAGGGATAAAATAAGCCACGCTTGAAGTTATAGAGCCAATAAAGTTTTTGCCCCTCTAATTCAAACTGGAATGCCGCCGCCAGCAGAGAACGGTCAAACCCGTTCAATTCCAATGTACTGCTGGCAAGGTGCATCGAAGCCACCAACCGCTCAAACTCTTCATCTTTCAGTAACAGCCAGATGTAGCCGAATTGGTCTTTGGCGATATTGGCGTATGCCCCCGCCAATGACGCATCGTGGCGTACCAATTCGGTAATCTCCCCTTCCAACCGTCCAAACATCGAAGAATCAATACGCTGAAATGCAAGCGCGGCGAAGCCCGTAGGGTGGGCATTTAGCCGCGCTTGCATTTCGATATAGGCAGTATTAATCGCAAAAATTTTTTCGCTGTTGGCGGGGGCAGGAAGGGCATTGCGCCCCAAAAGGCTATTAAAAAAATCGCGGAGTTGATTCATTTGAGAAATGAGAAACGAGAAATGAGAACTTCTCGTTTCTCATTTCTCGCTTCTCGTGCTGTTACCGGTAGCTTTCCATCTCCTGCGCCAATTTATCCAGATAGGCAATCCGTTTGTCCAGCGCAGGGTGGGTGCTGAAAAGCTCCATAAACCCGTTGCGGACTTCGGCAGGGATGATGAAAAAGGCGTTCATGCCCGCGACTTCGCGCAAATCTTTCTGCGGGATACGGTGCATCGTACCATCAATTTTTAATAAGGCACTTTGCAGGGCGGCGGGCGACCCCGTCAGCAATGCCGCGCCCCGGTCAGCCGCAAATTCACGGTAGCGGGAAAGGGTGCGAATCAGGACAAAACTGACCAACCAGACGATGATGGAGGCTCCGAAGAAAATCATCACACTGCCACCCCCTTCATCGCGCCGCCGACCACCACCCATACCCCCCCAAAAGCCAAAGCGCAGAACCATCTGCGCCAACGTGGCAAAGAAAGAAGCGATGGTCATCACCGCCACATCGCGGTTTTTGACGTGCGCCAGTTCGTGGGCAATTACCCCTTCCAGTTCGGCGGGGTCCAACAACCTCATCAAACCGCGTGTTACCGCTACCGCCGCCGCGTCGGGGCTACGCCCTGTCGCAAAGGCATTCGGCACATCGGTATCAATAATCGCCACTTTGGGCTTGGGCAAATCCGCCTGTTGCACCAACCGATCCACCATGGCGTGTAGTTCCGGCTCCTCTTGCTCGCTAACTTCTTTTGCACCGGAGGAGAACAACATCAGCTTGTCGCTGAAGAAATATTGCGCCCCCAGCATAATAGAGGCGATAATCATAATCACGACGGCGTTTGCACCGGAGGCAATCATCGCGGCAATGAAGAAGAGATAGAGAAGAATCAACATCCCCATCGTCAACACCATGCGTAATTGCAAACCTCTATCGCCGCCGTACCATTTTTGTTGCATCGTCAACCCTACTCTCTTGTATATATCACGACTCTATGGGTTCCGTCCCGTTGAATTACCGGGACGGTCATCCGCTTCGCACGACATCCATTACCCTATCTGAAGAGGGGTGGTACGCTAAAATCTCCATTACTTCTCCATACGCTTGCCATATACCCCACCCATCTACACAGTATTATATACGCACCCTCAAATTGCAGGTTTCATTGCAACAGGAAAAGCGTTTAAGTCGTAGTGGAATCATTATTGATAGTTGCAACCATCGTACAGAAAGTAAATGGCTATGAATCGTTCTGAAGAAGGCACCTCATCTCACCGTGAAGAACCGGGCACAGTACCTACCCCGATTGCCCTGACTTCCGTCAACTGGCGACGACTTTTAGGCTACCTTGCGCCCTATCGGGGACGAATGGCATTAGCAACCGTTGCCCTCTTCCTCTCAAGTGCCTTTGGCTTGGCATTCCCCACCGTCATTGTCCAACTGCTGGATACCGTGACACAGGGGCGCGATTTTAACGCCTTGAATATGTTGACGGCGGTGCTTGTTGTCCTCTTTTTACTTCAGGCAATTTTTAACTTCGTGCAATCTTATCTGTTGACCTACATTGGTGAACGGATCGTTTTCGATTTACGCACCTCGCTTTACTCCCATCTCCAACGGATGTCCCTTGATTTCTTTTCCCGGCGGCGTGTGGGCGATCTGGTGTCGCGCTTATCCAGCGATGTGACGCAGGTGCGAACCATGTTGACCAATAATATTACCACCCTGTTAAGTCAGGTCATTACGTTGGTCGGCTCCATCATCATTCTGCTGAACATGAATGCCGGGTTCACCCTCTTTATCCTCGTGTTGGTTCCGATACTGGTAGGGGTTGCTTTTTTCTTTGGCAGACGAATCCAGACGGAAAGCACCCGTATTCAAGACCAATTGGCGGATTCGACCGTTGTTGCCGAAGAAGGATTACAGGGAGTTCGCATCGTCAAAAGTTTCGGGCGCGAAGGGTACGAAACGGGGCGATATAATGGGGCAATGGAGCAAACCTTTCAAGCCTCGCTCCGTATGGCAGTCTATAACTCCCTTTTTGGCGCGATTATGATGTTTTTGGGCTTTGGTTCGATTGCCGCGTTGGTCTGGTATGGCGGAAATGAAGTGATTGCGGGGCGGCTGACTACGGGCATGATTACGGGCTTCCTGATTTACGGAATTTCGATTGCCGCCAGTCTGGCAACCTTTGGCGGGTTGTACGCCCAATTGAATGCCGCGCTCGGCGGAGTGCAACGGGTTTTTGAATTGTTGGATACCCGCCCGACCATTGAAGATGCCCCCACCGCCAAACCCTTACCCCCCGTACAGGGGCAAATCACCTTTAATGATGTGTCGTTCAGCTATGATACGGTTGCGCCTGTATTACAAACCGTGGACTTAGAGGTTCGGGCGGGGGAAATTCTGGCATTGGTTGGTCCAAGCGGATCGGGCAAAAGCACCATTCTTAATCTGATTCCCCGCTTCTATGACCCTACGCATGGCACGATTACTATTAATGGCTATGACTTGCGCGACATTACCCAACAAAGCCTGCGTGACCACATCGGGATTGTACCGCAGGAAACCATTCTGTTCGGGGGCACGATTCGGGAAAACATCCTCTACGGGCGGTTGGATGCCACAGAGGAAGAAATGATGGAGGCGGCACGTTCCGCCAATGCCCATGATTTTATTATGGCGTTTCCAAACCAATACAATACGGTGGTCGGGGAACGGGGCATGAATTTGAGCGGCGGGCAACGCCAACGGATTGCGATTGCCCGCGCCATCCTGAAAAACCCGGCAATTTTATTGTTGGACGAAGCCACCAGTGCACTGGACAATGAATCGGAAGGGGTGGTGCAGGAGGCGTTAGACCGCTTGATGGAAAACCGCACCACGCTCATCGTGGCGCACCGACTTAGTACCATTAAAGTGGCGCACCGGATTGCGGTTCTGGAAAACGGGCAAATTGTGGAATTGGGAACGCACGAAGAATTGATGGCGCACAACGGGTTGTATGCACGGCTTTATACCATGCAATTCCGCACTACGGGGGAAACAGAACCGTCACCTCTCTCTGAAATCGCGGTGAACGGGCATGGTGTGCCACTTTACTAAATACTACCCACATTTCTGATAAATTATGATATAAAGCGAAACCGGGTTTTCCGCAGTGGAAAACCCGGTTTTTTCTTACTTGCAAAACCGCACTTATTACGACATGGAGTACCAAGCAAGAAATGACATCGTTTTACGTAGATTGAGGAAATACTAATTTCAGTTTCTCATCGGCACGCAATAAAAGCTGATGGAAGTCCTGAAAGGTAAAACCATCATCCTCATAAATGCCTGACCCCAACTTCATAAAAATATTGTTATAGACAAGGTAGACCGTACATTTTTCAACCAATGGATTTACTTGAATATAAGTACAATTTATAAAGGAATGTTCACTATCTATTTGAATATCATAGACGTCTAATTCCACTTCATCTAGCAGACCATCTTTATATTGCATATATTCACCCAATGCCTCTTCATAACTATCATGAACTCTAATTGTTTGCAAAATATTACGACCAACTTTAATAAATGCATCCCGTCTGTGATAACTTACCTTTCCTTCTCTATCACTGATTGTTTGCTCTGTTACCCGCCATCCGTGGGGGAGGTCATTTAAGTTTAATAGGGCTTGAGCAACAGAGTTTTGAGTAGTTAAAGGAACATTTGCGTTCAAAACCATAGTGGCAACTCCTATTAACAAAATTACTGAAAATAGAAGTTTAGGAACCGCCACTTTAGTCGAAACCAAATGTTTAGGCATTTTTGGAATATCCGTCATTCCTCCTATTGTCACATTCTTTTAGGTAGTGTCGCAACGTATTTGTCGTAGGTTGTTGCCCATTCCTGCCGCGCCTTGGTCATTTGTTCCAGATGGCTGGTCGGGCATTCCACCGGCTTGCCGAGCAGGGCATATGAGATAGCCGCACCATCCTGCGTCCAGGGCAATTGCGGTTCATAGAAGGAGGAGGGCGGGGTCAGTACCGTTTCGGGGTTCAATCCGTGCGCCATTGCCAGCAACGCTCGCAATGCCTCGGTTTCATCCTTAAGGGTACGGTTGCCCAATTCGCTGGCGGCTTGAATTGCCGCCCCCATCAGATCGGCATATTGCCCGCCCCGCGAAATCGTCACACTGCTGGCATCCAACCGCAAAGTCCATTGCGCGGGGATTGCCAGCAATGCCAACGCCAACGCTTTGGTCAGCGACAATGCCCGCCATACCGTAGGATAATTCCGCGCCTGTTCCAACCGCGCCACCAACCGCTCTTTGGCTTTTCCGGCAGTGGTGCGGAAGCCAATCACATGGTCTACCATCACCGATTGCGCGGAAATTTGATCCCACTCCTCGCCAAAATGGTCGGCGGCGGTGAGGGTTTCGGAGGGGTCGAACAACAATGCCCACAATGCAGGAGCATAGGGCGTGTGTTCAAATAATACCGTCCAGCGTTGGGAGGGTCGCCATACGGCTAAGGTCGTGCGAAGTTCGTCTGCCATAGGAGTGATTAGTGGTTAGTGAAAAGTGAACGACAGTGAACGGAAGGAACGACAGTGACAGCAGGATTCTTGTAATTTGGCTCAGTATGTACCAAACACCTTTTCCACCACTGATATGCGCTTCTGTTTACTGTTGTCATTGCCTACTCATCACTATAAATTTCAACGTTTACCAGATGTAAGTTTTCATCAAAGGTCATCATTGCCTCAAAGAAGGGGGCGGTGATATCCAGAGCAACAGGACCAAAATAGCGATCTGAGGCGGGAATGGGCAGAGTTTCAAGGTCGGCAATCGGAATCCACGCCAATCGCCCCTCCCGGTCATCCTCGATAATGTCGCCGTCAAAACGGGTCACGACATAGATAAACAACAGCCATTGCCAATCTCCACGCGGCGATACTTCTGTGACCAACCCACGAAATAGCACTTCCCTGGCGGACAACCCCGTCTCTTCCGCCAATTCCCGAACGGCACAGGCGCGGGGCGATTCGTTGATTTCTACCTTGCCCCCCGGCGCAACCCACAAGTCCAGATTCGGTTCTTTGTGGCGGTACATCATCAGCACTTCGCGCCCCTGCTCCCCTTCCCGCACGGCATAGACACAGGTGCCGAGGGTGCGCTTAAAAGAAGAAATCTCTGACATTTTATCAGGATGAGCAATGCCTCACCGCAGTGCCTGCTCCAAATCCGCAATAATATCTTCGACATCTTCCAGCCCCACCGCCAGGCGCACCAGCCCGTCGTCAATGCCCGATTTCAGGCGGAATTCACGCGGCACAGAGGCGTGGGTGGTGCTGGCGGAATGGGTAATCAGGGTGCGCGTATCGCCCAGCGATACCGTGAGAGTACAAAGTTTCACCTTGTCCAACAAGCGCGTTCCCGCCGCCAACCCTTCTTTGAGGACGAAGACCAACACCCCACCGCCCCCGTTCATCTGCCGTCTGGCAAGGTCATATTGGGGATGGGAAGGATGATAGGGATAGCGCACTTCCGCCACTGCCGGATGCTCCGCCAGCCAATTCGCCACCGCCAGCGTGCTTTCATTGTGCCGCGCCATCCGTAGCGGAAAGGTTTGTATGCCCCGCGCAATCAGCCACGCATTAAAGGGACTGATAATCCCGCCAAAATTACGGAGCGGGTGCTTCACCACATAGTCAATGAATTCGGCAGTTCCCGTTATCGCGCCGCCTATCGCATCCCCATGTCCGCCCAAAAATTTGGTGGTGCTGTGCAGAACCACATCCACTCCCAATTCGTGTGGACGTTGGTTGTAGGGTGTAGCAAAGGTGTTATCAATCAGCGTGACAATTCCCCGTTCGCGGGCAACTTTCGTAATCGCGGCAATATCATTAAGCGCGAAATTGGGGTTGGCGGGCGATTCCAGATAAATCGCTCTGGTATTGGGGCGCAGTGCCGCCACAAATGCCGCCGTGTCATCGGCGGGGACTATCGTCGCGTCAATACCAAGCTTCGGGAAATCCGTCACCATCAAGTGATAAGTCGCGCTATAGATACCGGAGGTTGCCACCACATGGTCGCCCGCTTTTAAGACCGCCAACAACGCCGTTGCAATCGCGGACATGCCGCTTGCCGTTGCCACTGCCGCCTCTGCGCCTTCCAGTGCGGCGAGCTTGACGTTCAGCACATCTACCGTCGGGTTACCCCATCGGGTATAGATAGGAACATCCTCCTCCGCGAAGGCATGGGCGGCGTGGGCGGCATCCTCAAAACGGAAAGTGGTTGAAAAATGCAAAGGCGGCGCGACATCCGCCTCGTCAGTGGCGGTTCCGGCGTGAATGGCTTTGGTGTGGAAACCCCAGGAATTGGACATAGGAAATAATGTGTAATTCGGACTCGCCGCCAGTTCCGCTACGCTCCACTAGCGGCTACCAATAAGCTAACGGCTTTAGAACAATGTGTTGTTGTCGTTTAGCTCATTGGTAGCCATGTGTGCAGAACCGCGTTGTTTGCGGTTCGGAACGCATGGCGGGGTTATTTTGGATTCTTTCGTTCGTATTCCGCGACCCTGTCAATAATTTCGTCCAGCCCGACAGTGGGTTGATAACCCACCAACCGGTGTGCCTTCTGCAAATCGGGGACGCGGCGGCGCATTTCATCAAAGCCTTCGGCGTATGCTTCTTCATAGGGAATGGTAACAATCGTAGAAGGGCTGGCGGTGCGGGCTATCACCCGTTCGGCAAGTTCCCGTATGGTCACTTCCTGATTGTTGCCTAGATTGACCACTTCCCCGTATTTCCCTTCGTCCAACAATGCCACCGTCCCGCGTACCACATCGCCCACATACCCGAACGAACGGGTTTGTTGCCCATCCCCATAAACGGTAATAGATTGCCCCTCTAACGCCTGCCGTACGAAACGGGGAACCACCATGCCATATCGCCCGGTTTGGCGCGGACCCACCGTATTAAAATAGCGTACCACCACGACAGGCAGTTGGTGTTCCGCCCAATATGCCATACCCAAAAATTCATCCATGAGTTTGGAGGCGGCATAGCCCCAGCGTGTTTTGGAAGAAGGACCAATCCCGACAGGGTCTTCTTCATTAAATGGCAACCGTTCCGATTTGCCATAGACCTCGCTGGTACTGGCAATAAGCACCGGCTTTTTATCGGCGGCGGCAAGTTCCAGCACAACTTCCGTGGGACGCAGATTATTATAAATGGTGTGAACCGGACGTTCAACCACCAAATGCACCCCCACCGCCGCCGCCAGATGCATAACCACATCGGCTTTGCCAACCAACGGCTCCATTACTGTCTTGTCCGCCGCCGACCCTACCACCAATGTAAAGTTAGGATGGTCGGCAAGATGGGCAATGTTGGTAGTGTTGCCGGTAGAGAGGTCGTCAATTGCCGTGACGCTATCGCCCCGCGCTAACAATACATCGGCAGTATGGGAGCCAATAAAGCCCGCCCCGCCTGTAATCAGATATCGCATCATTGCCACAAAATTGTCCTGGCGCTACGAGTTTTCCACAATTAAAGGGGACGGCAATGCCGTCCCCTGCGCTGGTCGTATGGATGAGCATACCATGAGGTCAAAAAAGGTGGAAACAATAGGGTGATATAGAACCATAATCACAACAGTATATGACAGATGGAGGTTGGATTCACTGAAAAATCACCCGCTATCTATTTTGTGCCCAACACCACCCCCTGCCGCGCCGGAATTGTCCATACTACTTCACCATTCCCGATTTCGTGCGACCCCCCTTCCCCGAACAGACTTTGTAGCACGACTCCATCGGCGAAATATGCCCCTACAGGTAGCGTAATCTCCCGCGCTTCTTCCGCAACATTCAGTACGATTACAAGGGTTTCTTCCTCAAGGCGACGGGCAAAGGCATACATCTCCCCCTCTGCCAGCAACGGGTAGAAATGCCCGCGCCGCAAAACAGGGTGGTTGTTTCGCAGGGCGATTACTTCCTTGAAATAGGCAAGTATTTCCGTATCCCATTGGGATGGGTCATGCCACGGGAAGGGGTACCGTGCATCGGGGTCTTCTATCGGGCTGTCATATTGTTCCGTGCCCCGTATCGCAATTTCATCCCCGTAATAAACACAGGGCGCACCGGGGTAGGTCATTTGAAAGAGGGTGGCAAGGCGTAGGGTGGCTTTGTCCCCTCGCGCAATACTGATGAGCCGCGCCGTATCGTGGCTGTCCAAATTGTTCATTTGGACTTGCGTGACCTGCCAATCATACAGGTTTAACAGGCGTTGAATTCTCTGATTGAACTCTGCCGCATCAATCCCCGGATACGGGTCGTAGGAACGGTCTTTGGTGAGGGCATGAGAGACCCGTTCGCCCGCCGTAAAAGCAATCGTGGCAGAGGTAAATTCATAGTTCATGGTCGCATCAAAACGGTCTCCCTGCAACCATGCCCGCGCCTCGCGCCAGATTTCCCCGACGATATAAGCATCGGGGTTTATCGCCTTGACCCGTTGACGGAATTCTTCCCAAAACCCTTCGGTTTCGATTTCGGCGGGGACATCCAGCCGCCACCCGTCAATATTAAATTCGCGGAGCCAATATTCCCCCACCTGCATAATAAATTCGCGCACCTGCGGATTATCCGTATTCAGTTTGGGCAGGGCGCGGTTGCCTACCCATGATACATAGTTGGCAGGACCATCCCCCGTATAGGGACGCAGGGGCCATCCTTCAATCGTAAACCAATCTATCCATGCCGAATGGGGACCATGTTCCAGAATATCGTTGAATTGGAAAAAGCCCCGGCTGGCGTGGTTAAAAACCCCATCCAGCACGACCCGCATATTGCGGGCATGGCAGGCTGTCACCAGTTCACGTAATGCCTCATCCCCACCCAACAACGGGTCTACGCGATAGTAATCGTGGGTGTGGTAGCGGTGATTGCTGGCGGATTGGAAAATCGGGGTGAAATAAATCGCGTTGCACCCCAATTCCTGAATGTGATCCAGATGTTCCACCACACCCAATAAATCGCCGCCCCAATAGCCTTCCTGCGTCGGAGCGGCATCCCACGGTTGTAAATTGTTCGGTTTCAGTACCCGTTCGCTTTTGGCAAAACGATCCGGGAAAATCTGGTAAAAGACCGCATCTTTCACCCATTCAGGGGTGATAGGGTGGGTATTGGTCATAGGGTTTCCTAAAGGGTTACCTGGACAAACGTGGCGCGGAACGCAGGGGTCGTTTCTGTGTTCCGCGCCCTGTCTGTTCAACAACTCCACGAAAAGAGCCGTTTATGGCACAAATTCAAGAATCATACTGCTACGCGGCGGCAAAACCTCCAACGGTTTGTAGTCCGTAAAACCGCCGCCATCTATCAGGGTTGGCGGCACAATATCACCCCCGCCCATTAATACATTCATCGTGTTAATGGAGGTCAGCGGGCTGGCTTCGACTTCCAGCGTATATTCTGCCTCTTCCTGCCGATGAAGATTCACAATCACCATAATCGTGCTTTCCTCACCGGGGCGCAGGTAGGCATAGATTTTGTTGGAATCGGAACCCACCGGCACAAAGCCATCTCCCTGTAATGCTTCATGGGTATTCCATAGTCCAATCAGGGTACGGTAATGGCTTAATATTGAATCGGGGTCTTCATCCTGTGCCGCCACATTGCGCTCTTCGTAATCCTCAAAGGGGTCGTTCCAGGGGGTTCCGGTGGTAAAGCCGACCCCTTCCTCGCCCGTCCATTGCATCGGGCGGCGGATATTTTCGTCCGGTTTATCCCCTTCCATCCCGATTTCTTCCCCGTAATAGATAAAAGGAATGCCCGGAATGGTCAGTTGAATCGTGGCGGCGACTTTCGCCTCTTCTTCACTGAACAGCGATGAACGGGTACGCTTCTGGTCATGGTTGGCAAGGAAGGTGGCAAAATTACCCCCCTCCTCTTCAAAAATATCCAGACTTTGATTGAGCGTACTTTCGAGAGAGCTCTTGTTGCCCCGCGCCACTGATTGCAAAATTGCCCGCGCCACATCAAATTCAAAAACGGTATCTACCTCATCCCCGACATAATCAGCGGCGATGCGGGTATTGGTCCACACTTCGGCAACGGTGAAGGCGGTGGGGTCTACCTCTTTATAGAAGGTGTAGAACTCTTTGAGCCAGGCATGGGTTTCGGGGGTACTCTCGTTGCTGACATCGCCTTCAATCAGAAATTTAATCGCGTCCAGCCGGTAGCCATCCACATTCATATCTTCGATCCAGAAGCGCACCACATTCAGCATTTCGGTGGTCACTTCCGGGTTTTCGTAATTCAGGTCGGGCATCCCTTCCCAGAAAATCCCGTAGTAGTAATCCTCACCGGATGGATGCCACCCCGGACCACTGGGTTTTTCATCCTCCCAGACGTACCAATCGCGCTTGTCGGAATCGGGGTCTTGCGCTTCGAGGAACCAGGGATGTTCGCTGGAGCTGTGATTGAGTACCAGGTCTACAATCACCCGGATGTCCCGTTTGTGCGCTTCATCCATCAGACGCAGGAAATCCTCTTTCGTGCCATATTCCTGATCCACGCTGTAATAATCCACGACATCGTAGCCATGATAGCTGGGCGATTCCGAAATCGGCATCAGCCAGATGCCGCGAATCCCCAATGATTGCAGGTAATCCAGCCGTTCAATCAGCCCGTTGAAATCCCCGACCCCATCGCCATCGCTGTCTTGAAAACTCCGCACAAAGACTTCGTAGAAAATGCGGTCTTCCCACCAGACCAGTTCTTCGGGGGGTATCGCGGGAGCGGGTGTAGCAGGTATTTCGGTTGGAGCCGCATTAGGAGGCGGCGATGCTGTCTGTTCTACTCCCAACGCACAGGCGGCAAGCACCAATGTTAATCCTAAGAGGATGATTTTGTTTAATAACCGCGTCATACGTCACCTCACTTCCGCCACGATGAATGTAATTTTTATCGTAACGTTCCCGGTTCCCCGCCCGAAAGGGACAGGGCTAATAAGCAAACGACATTCGGAAATACCAAACGAGAAATTTTAATTGTGAACTTCTTCCCCTTTCGCATTTCTTTTCTCGCTTCACATTTCCTGCTTTAACAGCCGCCCCTGCACTGCCCCCAATTCCAACGCGCCCTCCAATGTCAAACGGGCATCGGTCATCACATCCACGAAGGTGCCTGTCAATGCCACATGGCGCAAAACCGTGGCGGCGGAAGCACGATTCAGGGCAAACAGCAATTCCGAGTCCCCGCGCCGATGCCGCCCCAGATAGGTATCGGCGGTTACCATTAACGTTTCCCGTGTAGTGGGGCGCATCGCAGGTTCGCGGCGGCGCACCTCTGCCAGTTTTTGGAAATAGCCCATCAATTGCCGT
>CBKYSX010000031.1:0-13956 GCA_966690745.1 uncultured Ardenticatenales bacterium | reverse complement strand
ATTCCCTCACCCTAACAACAAAACGGCAACCCGCTTCCGCGAATTGCCGTTCACTGACCACTTTTCACTATCCACTACTCACTCCAACCCGTACCCCACTACCCGCCCCGCCTCGCTGTCCGCAATAAACAACATATCGTCATTCGCGGCAATGCCGAAGGGGTAGGTCAGTGCGCCCGCGCCCCACACCCGTTGAATCGCCCCGTTGAGGTCGAATTGCAAGACATGACTGCCTTCCGGGTCGGTTGCCCATATCGAATCGCCCGTCACGGCGAGATAGGGTTTGTTCAAGACACTCTGCCCCGCCCAGACCTCAATCGGAATGAGTTGTTCAAGCGGAATCCCTTCTGAATTGAACACTTGAATGCGACGGTTCCACGTATCGGCAACATAGACCGTGCCATCCTCGCCCACCGCCACACCCACCGGCTCCGCCAATTGCCCGACCCCCACGCCGTTGCCGCCAAAGGCAAGCAGGAAGTTGCCCGTGGCATCAAATTTCTGTACCCGCTTGTTGCCCGTATCCGCCACATAGATATTGCCATCGGCATCTACGGCGAGGTCCCGCGGACCCCAGAACGCGCCACCATTGTCCAACGCGCCGCCCGTATCCCCGAACTCGCCAAAGGAATTGAGCAAAGCACCATCGGCAGAATAGTGCTGGACGCGATGATTCCACGTATCGGCGACATAGAACGTGCCATCGGGCGCGGCGGCAATCCCCCACGGGTCGTTCAAATCGCCCGCGCCGACATCGCGCAGGAACGTGCCATCGTCGCTATAAAGGCGCACCCGATTGTTGCCCCCATCCAGCACGGCAATCGTCCCATCGCGTAACAGAGCTACATCTTTCGGGCTGTTCAGGTCGGGAATCGTCACCATCGGCACAGGACCCGCCTCTTCCACCGCTTGATAGGCAGACGACAACATCCCCGGAATCCCGGCATCAGTCGTCGGGGCGGTGGTGTCCGGCAGGGTTAAGGGTCCCTGCGCTGTTTCCGCCGAGCCGTATTGCCACAACTGCGCCGCCAGATCGGGTCGTACATAGACCGCAAAATTCTCGCCGCCCAACGGGTCTTTAATTTTCCGTTCGCGCACAAAATCCCACAAATTATCGCGCACCGTCGGGTTCTGGTAGTAGAGCCACAGGTTGTTCAGCACATTACCCAACGAGGGGTCTTCTTGCGCCCCCGGCGCAGGCACCAGTCGTTGCGCCCCTGGATTGTTCGGGTCGGCTTCGGCAATCAGGGTCAATTCCAGATTTTTGTAATCTTCCGGGAACCACCAGCGCATCGGGTATTCAAAGCGCACGTAACCCGGAATAATCGTGCGGAGGGCTTCTTCGCTGTCCCGCCCCGCCAACACAATATCGGCATCACGGATATTATCTGCCCATGACGAGGCATCGCCGCCGTAAAAGAAGCGGTTGGGGTAATTCCGCAAATACCAATCAAAGGGCCACGAGGTATGGCTGTCATACGCCACTTTGATACCGTTGCCCCCGGTCAGGCGATTGCTCATATCGGCAATGTCCGCCGCCACTTTGGTGACGGCTGGCGACGATTGCACAAAAATCAACGGCTCTTGCGCGTTGTCGCTGTTGACATAGGTAACGAGTACAGCATAGCGCACCGTGGCGGCAACCAATATCAGCCCAATCGTGATGGCGGCGATATGCCGTGCCGCCTTGCCCCCGATTTTCTCCGCGCCGGTTGCCGCAAACCAGCCTGCCCCCAGCAGAATAATCGCCGTCAGCACCCAACGCAGGGTGGAGCGAACCCCGATTTCATCCATGCCCCGGAACGGCAATTGCCCGGTCGTCACCAACCAGAGCATATGCACAAAGGCAAAAAGGGTAACCAGGAACACCCCGCCCCACAACAACCCGTCTCGGCTTCGCACCTTGTCCCAGTCCACATCATCCAACACTTTGCCAACCACCCATCCTGTTAAAAAGATGAGCGGCAACGCAATGTGAACCAGCAACCAGGGCATCTTTTCCCCGGCGTACGAGAGCAGGAAAAGCGAAAGGGCAAACCACCACAGGTTAAAGGGCAACCACATCCCTCTGGCATTCAAGTGTCCGCCCGCGGTATACAGAGCGTCCGCTTTGCGCTGAATCAGCAGAATAATGGAGCCGCCGATGCCAAAAACAATCGGTAAAAATTCGTACAACGGGAGCAACATCAGATAGTAATACCAGGGTTGCGCCCCCCGTTCCACCTCGTGCTGTTCAATCCAGTACCCCAGCGAGCCAATCAACCCGCTCCCGAAGCCCCACGGATTGGTGAGAAAGGTGGTATAGAAGATGGCAAAAATGCCCCAGAAAATGCCCGCGCAAATCAGGTATTTGCGCCAATCCCACAGGTACGCCGCAATCGCCGTACCGATGGCAAACAATGCCGCCGCCGTCCCGTAGACCACCACATTAAAGGGAATTGTGGTCGGTTGCCCTTGGAAATAGCCAATCCCCCACGAGGCGGCACTGTTATAAACGCTGGTCTCCGAATTGCCTCCCACCACGCCGGGATGGAAGTTAAAGACGTACATCAGCAAAGGTGTTACCAATGGTAAGAACAACGCACCCAACAGCACAATCAAATGCCATTCGCGGTACTCTTTAACCTTCAGTTCGCTCTCTTTGCCAATCACCTTCGCCATTCGCAGGACGACGACCAATGCCAGAAAGACCCACACGTAAAAGGCAATCATGTAGGCATTTTCTTTTTGGGTAAAGGCAAATGCCCACCCCGCACACATAATCCCCAGATCCCGCAGTTTCCCGCTATCCAGATATGCCCATAACCCGTAGACAATCACAATCGTCCACGCCGCCATAAAAATATCCTCGCGGATAAAGCGGCTGTAATAGAGCATAGTGGGCGAGATGAAGAGCAGGAACGATGTGATCAACGCCCCTTTTTCCCCGATCCACCGCCGGAAGAACCATGGAGCCGCCGCAATCGCAATCCCCAATAACGCAGGTACGAGCCGCGCCGTTGCGTCATTCGCGCCAAAAAGCCAGTAGCCAAAAGCGGTCAGGTGGAAGAGCATCGGACCGTGCATCAACGGTTGATGGGCGTAATCCCCCCGGTCATAAAGATAATAGGAATAAACCGCATGGAGGCTTTCGTCGTGGTGCAATGCCCGCACCCCCAAATCGTAGAAGCGGGTCGCGGCGGTCAACAACAAAATTGCCACCAGCACCACCACCGCCCGATTGACGGTGAACAGGCGCGTCACCGGCAAATCAAGCCATGCCGTGCGGCGTTGGAAAGTGGGTTCATCAAGAGTCGTCATAAGTAGTGAATAGTGGTTAGTGATAAGTGATTAGTGAACGACAGTGAACGGAAGCAACGACAGTGACAACAGTACGACCTGTTCCGTACTTGTCGTTCACTGTCGTTGCTTCCGTTCACTTTTCACTTTTCACTTTTCACAAATCACTCAATCGGGTATCCCAGTACCCGCGCATTTTGGGAATCGGCAACCCAGAGTGTGCCGTCGCCGACGACCACACCCAGGGGCAAGTTCAAGCCCTGCGTTCCGGTAAAGCCATGCCCCCAGACGCGCAAGGGGGTGCCTTCCATATCCAGTTCAATAATGCGATACCCCTCCGGGTCGCTAATCCATACACGGTCATTGGTCGCGGCAATGTAGGGTTTGTTCAACAAGCCCTGCCCCGACCATGCCCGTACCCCGAACTGCCCTTTATAGGAGAAATCGGGGTTAAAGAGTTGGACGCGGCGATTCCAGGTATCGGCAACCGCAATCGTGCCGTCGGGGGCAACTGCCACCCCGACCGGCTCCGCAAATTGCCCGTTGCCCGCACCACCCGTCCCGAAGGAGCCAATAAACGTGCCATCCGGCGCGTATTTTTCAATTTCTTTGTTGCCCGTATCGCTGATATAGACAAAGCCTTCACCATCTATCGCCACCGAGCGCGGACCCCAGAAGGTGCCGCCGGCGGGGTTGGGGATGTCGGAGAAGCTCCCCCATACGTTGAGAACATTGCCTTCACTATCTACATGCTGAACGCGATGGTTCCACGTATCGGCAATAAAGAGCGTGCCATCTTCGGCGGCGGCAATGCCCCACGGTTCGTTGAATTGTCCGGGTTCCGCCCCGAAGGAGCCAAATTCCCGTATTACCGTTCCGTTCGGCTCTGTAATCACAATTTTGTGGTTCACCCCATCACTGATAGCAAGGTTGCCATCGGGCAGAATCGCAACCCCTTTCGGGTTGGCAACCCCCGGCGCGGCAATTGTGGTGGCAGGCGCAAAATCGCTCAACACTTCAGCGTAAGGGTCCCGCACCAATTCAGGGTCCATCGCTGTCACGGTCACGCCGTATTGCCAGACCTGCGCGGCGATGTCGGGTTGCACATACATCCACATCGCAAAATCGCCCAACGGCGCATACCATTCGCGGTTCACATACCAATCGCTGATATTGCGCCGCATTTCGGTGTTGCCCAATTCATAGAAGATGTTCCCCAGAATTACAAAAGGATTATTGGTCGTTTCGCCCGTAGATTGGCGAATCGTCCGGGTGGCATCGTTCGGGTCGGGGACGGTGGTGTAAACATTGCGCCAGTTTTTGTAATCTTCGGGGAAGTTCGGGCGCATCGAATAATAGTGGCGAATATAGCCCGGAAGCAGAGGCGCAACCTTGCCATCGTTGCCGCTTTCAGGACCCACCAGCACCACCGGTGAACTTCGCAATTGGTCTACGTAGGCATCCGGGCTGGCGGCATAATAGAAGCGGTTGGGGTAATTCCGCAGATACCAGAGGAAGGGCCACGAGGTGGAACTGTCGAACGCCACCTTCAGGTTGGTTCCCCCCGCCACGGTGCGGCTGATTTGTTCAATCTCTTTCATCACCATCGGCACATCGGGCGAGCTCTGCGTATAAATCAGGGGTTCGTGCGGTTGGTCGCCATTCACAAAAGAGGCAATCACCGCAAAACGCACCGTTGCCAATGCCAGCAGAATCGTAAAGCTCATCAGCGCGATTTGCCGGGCACTGGTCGTCCCGACTTTATCGCTCAACCGAACACCGAGTACAGTCGCCCCGATAAACAGCACCAGCAATACCAGCCATCGTGCGCTGAGGGTCAGGCTGGCTTCATCTGCCCCTTGCAGGGGCCATTCGGCGCGGAACGCCAACCAGAACAGCGACCCAAACGAGAGCAGACCAATCGTCCACGCCACGAAGAAGCCAATGCCTTGCGCCGAAAAAACCTTACGCCATGCTACCGTGTCCAATACCCGATTGAGCGTCCACCCCGCCATAAAGATTAACGGGAGCGCGATATGGAAGAGCAACCAAGGCATCTTTTCGCCCGCATACGACAGGGCGAAAATCATAAAGCCGAACCACCAGAGCAACATCAACGGGAAAAGCGCGTTGCCATCCGTGTTGAGGTGTAAATCGGGAGCTTTGTTGGCGCGTTCGGCGGGTTGGACAAACGGAGCCAGTTTGCGCCCGAACAGAGCGGCAAGCACTCCGACCACCCCGATGAGGGCGGGTAAAAATTCATAGATGGGCAGGAGCATCAGGTAGTAATACCAGGGTTGCCCGCCCCGTTCGACGGCGTGTTGCTCAATCCAGTAGCCCAACGCCCCGACCAAGCCGCTCCCTACACCGTAGGGCCATGTCAGGAAGGTGGTGTGGAGCAGGATAAAGATGAGATAGAAAATCCCCGCCGCGATGAGGAACTTGCGAATGTTGTAGAAGAAACTCGCTACCAAGCCGCCCGCAATGAACAGTGCCAGCGTCAGGCTGAAGGCGCGTTGTAAAAACGCGACATCGCGATAGGTGGTTTCGTTGTACCCTGCCACCGGGTCCATCCCGACCAAATGCAGAAGGAGCGCGGCGGTATGGGGCAACAGTATCCCCCCCAGCACTATCATTAAATGAAATTCGCGCATCTCTTTGATGGGCATTTTTCCGTTGGTGCGCCACCAGTGATAGCCCATCATCACCAACCACATCGCCCACAGCACCGCCGCCAGCATGAAGGAGACCTCTTTCTGGCTAAACGCCAACGCCCACCCCGCGATCATGATATAGAGGTCTATGTCCTTCCCGTCTGCCAGATATTTCCACATCCCGTAGATGATGATCACCGTCCACGCCGCAAAAAAGACATCTTCGCGGATAAAACGGCTGTAATACATTACGGTCGGGGAAATCAGCATCAGCGCGGAGGTAATTACCGCCCCCTTCACCCCCAGCCAGCGTCTAAATACCCACGGTACCCACACCAGAAAGATACCCAGCAGGGCGGGCATCAGGCGCGAGGTTGCATCGCTGTCCCCGAAGAGCCAGTAGCCAAAAGCGGTCATGTGGAACAGCACCGGACCGTGCATCAGGGGGTCATGTTTATAGACCCCGGTATCGTAAAACTCCCACGAATAATAGGCGTGGAGGCTTTCGTCGTGGTGCAGGGCGCGGGAGCCGAGATCGTAAAAGCGGGAGCCAATCGCGGCAACGATAATTACTGCCAGCGCAATTTGCGCCCAGCGCGATGCCAGCACCTTGCTCATGGCGAAGGTTTGCGGGGGTGGGGTGGTGGTTGGGGTGTAGATGGTTTGTTCCATAAGGCGTTGATACGTCACCCCGCCCTAAAGGACGGGGCTAATAAACACGGACTTTCGGGATGGGATGCGTTTCTCGTTTCGCATTTCCCGTTCCCCGCCGTAAAGGGACGGGGCTAATAAACATGTGCTTGCCAATAGTGTATTACCAAAAGAGCTTAAAGCAGGCTCCCCTCCTTGGAGGGGGAAGGGGGGTGGGTTGTCGTTCCCCGTGCTTCAACCTTATTTGGTATTCCATTGTGGTTTTAACCTATTGCTATATCCGACGTTGCATCCCATCCAACAGATGAGCGCAATTTTCGTAGGGGCGGGTCAGGGAATGCAACGTCATCCAAAATGTACCGATTGACCCGCCCGATTCGGCAATTATAGTCAACCCGATTCCTATTACGGCAATCTTACATACAAAACCGCTTCCTGATTGGTCAGCCCGGTGCTGTCATTCCGTGTTTTGAGCCAGCGTAGAACGCCAACGGGGTCGGCGATGCTCCATTGCCACGATTGCCCGATAAAGACCTTCTTGCCAATCCCCTGCGCGGGGGGCATGGTGCTGTCCAGCAGGGCGGCTTCGGGCAGGTCGGTATTGCCCGTCACCGCCACCACATTCTGAAAATCGCGGAAATACCAGCGCGGCGCATACCCCAACGTGGTCTGAATCCCCAACGGGATTTGATGGGCGTTGCGATACCGTTCGGTGGATACCTGTGCCAATTCCGCCGCCGCTGTACGCAGGTTAATATCGGAGGGCTGAACCACCAACGGTTCGCGGGGGTCGTTGGCGCGGTTCATGCTCACGCCCCAGCTGTTCGCCACGGTGAAAACGCCCAGCAGGAGCAGAAGGGCA
This sequence comes from uncultured Ardenticatenales bacterium, assembly GCA_966690745.1. Lineage (GTDB taxonomy): Bacteria > Chloroflexota > Anaerolineae > Ardenticatenales > Ardenticatenaceae > CBKYSX01. Next base: position 6,510 of record CBKYSX010000031.1, on the reverse strand, counting down.
ATCCCCCCCACACGCCCCGCCGTCGCAGGGCTGTGAATACTATAGAGATAGGCAATCCCCAACGCCCCCCCGACGATAGGAATAAATAGGCTCATCAGTTTGAGCGTATCGGGCGCGGTCAGATAGAGATTGAAATTGATCCAAAAATAGAGGAAAAGGGCAAGCGTAATCAACACCGCCACGCCATCAATCCGCCATGAGCCTTCGTCAAAGAGCCGTTCGCCAAAGGAAGCCACCACCCCGCCACCCAGCAAGGCAAGGGGGATGGAGATATACAGCAATGCCTCCGCCCAGCCGCTGTTAAAGAGCGCGGCAGGGATAAGCGTCAATGCCAGCCAGATGAAGGCGAACAGCCCCCACACCGGGAAGCGATCCAACAAGCGCAAGCCACCCCAGACTCCCAGCACAATCAGCAGGAGTTCGTAGAGCAAAACCACAAAGAAGAAGGGCAAGACCAACCCGCCCCCACCTGCCACCAGTCGCAGAATCCACTGCACCGGCTGGTTCAATGCCGCACCCAACCCGCCAAGGTTCGTGCCAAAGCCGGTTGCCGCCAGCAAAAAGACAACCACCGCAACGACCAATTGGGTGGTCGGCACAGACAAAGCGGGCATCGTCGGGGAAGCGGTGGTTTCCAATTCGGGGTCGCGGGACCGGCGCGAGGCAATCAAGGTAATAATGCCCCCCGCCAGCAAAACGCTCCAGAAGCCGCCATCAGCAGTCAACCCCAAGCCCAGCGCAACCGCGGCGAGCAGGGCATCGCCCCATGAATTGGTTTGCCGCCAGCGTCCTACCGCCGCCACCAGCACCACCGCAAACAATGCGCCCCAGATCACCCCGGTGGCATTCCGACTAAAAAATAAGACGGACGGGGAGAGCAATAAGAGAATCGCCATGCCCAACGCATGACCCCGACCCAACAACGGGCGATAAAGCCACGCCGATAAGACCAACAATGTCCCCCCGATGACCGACCCCGCCCGCGCCACCGCATCACTCGCGCTAAAGAGATAAAACATCAATGCGGTGAGATTAAAGGCAAAGGGGTTCAGTCCCGCGCTGTTCATATCGGCGGGCAAGCCCACACTGAACCGCCATGCTTCGTATGCCAGCGCACTTTCCCCTTCCGACAAAGGCGCACTGCCGAGTTGAATCAGCCGCGCCCCGATGGCGGCGAGGGCAACCAGCCCCCACAGCAGGGTTTCTAACGTGAAAACGGTTGCGGCGGGGGTATCAGTCGCAACCGTCTGGGGGAGGGTATCAGGTTGTTCGAGGGTCATTGCAGTCATGGAATGAGTAGATTGGCTAAAGGGGTATTACATATTGCGTGGTGCGTGATGCGTGGTGCATGACTTTAAGGAGAAGCTCTTTGTTTCCTATACCCTTCGCTAAGAATAGGGTCGCAGAAAACGACGAAACTTTCCCTAACTTCATGCACCACGCACCACGCACCATGCAACAATGAACTACCTCCCAAAAATAATCACATTTCCCTGTTGAAACACAGGGGTCATAAAGGATTGGAATTTTTCGATTTGCTCGGCGGTGAGGCTGTAGGCGGCGATTTCTTGCGGTGTTACCGCCACGTAGTCAATTTCCAATTCCTCAATCAGCCGCCGCGCCTCATCCGGGTTGGTCGTCTGGTAAATCGTCTGAATCAGGGGGTCGCGCCGCCCGATTTCGTCATAATCGCCGCGCCACTGCCCTTCGTGATTCTTCCACCCCAGCACGGTGGAATGTCCCGTAAAGCCACCAAAGGCACTTTCGGACGGGTTGTACGCGCCCCCCGATTTTTCCAGAATCACCACTTGCCCCGGCAGAGCATCAAAGAAATTGATAGCGGCGAACCGGTCGGGGTCGTTGTTCGCCATCCACGCCCGTCCGTCCCACCGGGCATCGGCGGCATAATTGGCTTTACTCGGCAACGCCTGATAGGGATACCAGACGGACAGCCCCACACAGAGCGCAAACAGCGCACCCCACAGCACCGCCCCGATTTTGGGCAAACGCTGGCTGAGATACACCGCGCCAAAGGTTGCGGCAATTGCCAGCAACATCCATGCCTGATAATAGAGCTTAAATACCGTGTTCATCCGTCCGCCGAAGCCATCCTTGATGTAGAAAATTTCGGTTCCCATCGTCAGCAAGAAGGCAAGCGCGGTCAGAGTTAAAGCAAAAATCAGGGTTGTATCGGCGCGGAGAATCGTCCCGGTCAGCACACCCACATCACCATCCCGACTGCCCCCGGCAATCGCGGGGCGGGTGGAACGGGCGCGGCGTGGTTCGGCATCGGCAACCCGTACCGGGAACAACAGCCCCCGCACCTGCGCCCACAATGCCACTAAGGTCAGCGTTAAGAGTGCCGCCAATAGCACCAACGACCATTTTTGTAACGCAATCCCCGCCATCAACGGCACCAAACCAAACTGTACAATCGCCAACGGGGTTGGCTCTTCATCTTTCAACAAGCCCAGAATCGCCAATGGAATCAACACCCATGCCCCCGCCACCAACAGGGCAAGGCGACCTTCATCTAAGGTGATGCGGGACAAAGCAAAGAGATACAGCGCGTCGGCAACCACCATCGCGACCAGAAAACCCGCCATGCGCGTCGAAATCGAACGGAGCACCGCCCCGACTTTGCCCAGTTGTAAAAGCAACAACGGAATCAGTACCACCCAGAACAGCCCGAACATCAAGAACAGTTGTTGTGGTTTGGTGGTCCAGGGCACGACCCGTATCCCATCTGCCTGGCTGTCAAAGCCGACATAGAAGGGGATATAGAGTGCCAACGCGATTGCCGACAACAGCCCCACGCCGCCCAACCATGCGCCCAGTGCGGTATATCCTTCGCGCCGCACCGCATGAATCACCACCGCAAACAGCCAGACCAGTGCGGTCAATGCCGCCTGTGTCGGGAAGTCCCATGTATTCAACATGGACATGGAGCCAATCACAATCGCGGTCAGAATGAACGAGAGCCAGCCAAAGCCCTGCCCCACGCCCCACGCGTCGGGCGGCATCAACAAGCCACGCCAGCGTAGCGTTTCCCCCTTATACGCCATCGCGCCAAAGAGGGCATTCATGGCAATCCCGATACCCAACAGAGCAAAGGGCAAGGCATGAACGTGGGGGTGCATATCCCCCAACAAATAGGAGAAGAAAGGAAATTCGTCAATGACCTCAACCCGTCCGCCATCGGGGTTAATATCGGAAACGGTGCGGGATGCCGCCCACCACCACCACCCGTTAAAACCGCTCCGTTGGGCGGCTTGGGGGTTGTCCGGGTTAATATCATGCACCGCAAAGAAGCGGTAAATATCATCCCCGCCGATGCCGGAGTAGTAGGTCATGGTCAGCACACCCGCAAAATTACTGACCCCTACCAACAACAGCACCCCTAAAAAGCCAACCGCCATCCGGCGGCGCAAATCGGCAAGCGGGGCAAGGTTGTAGACCACGCTGAACATCGCGCCCGATGCCAGCGCGGGCAGAGAGGCAAAGGCAAGGTTGTAATCCACGCCCCGCGCCACGCCGCTCATCGCGCCCACCATCGCCTGAATCAAATAGCCAAGATAATAATAGGAAATCGCAAAGCCGCTCAACCAGGGGTCATTCGGGGGCATTTCCCCGCCGCGCCGGATGGCGTTCATCAACGCAAAATCCATCGGCTGTTCCGTATGCCCGATGCCCAATTGGTCATGTACGCGGTACCACGTCCAGAAGAAAAACGCCCCCAGAAAGAGCAACTCCTGCGTCACAATCAGCCAGCGATTGGCGGAAAGCCACGCCCGTAGTTCTGAGAAAGGAGAAAGGGGAAAGGAGAAACGAGAATCGGCACTCCCCGTTTCAGTCGTATCTGCGTCTTGCCTATTGCGTATTGCGTCCTGCGTCCCGCGTCCCGTTGTCGGTTCCCCCTCTTGGGAGGGGGTCAGGGGGTGGGATTCCGTTCCTTCTCGTTTCTCATTTCCCCTTTCTCGCGCCGTCCCCCACCGATACAGCACCACCAGCCCGACCGCCAGCAACACCACCACCGCCCCGAAGCCGCTCCCCGAGTTGAGGTTCAGCATTTGCAGGCTACCCAACAGCCAGATAAAAAAGCCGCCCAGCAACAGCCCCAATGGACGCAACAACCCCCACCCTCTATCGGTCAGGTGGCGGAACCACGTCCAGCCCAACGGCAGGGCGGCAAGAGCGAATATCGTTAAAATGAGGTACCAGCGTAAAAAGTCGAGCATCGTGAGAAAATAGCATATTCCTGATGCCCGCCGCTAGTTTCGCTACGCTACACTAGCGGCTACCAATGAGCTGAACGGCAACGACAAACATGGTCTATAACCTCGTCGTCAGCTCATTGGTAGCCATGGGTGGAGGCGCGTGTCGTTTGTGTGCATCGCACATGCGCGAAGCGCCGGAACTCATGGCGGACATCCGGTAGGGATAACGATTATTGATTCACAGCCACATCAGGTTGTGGGCGCACCCGATATATCTGCACTTCCGGGTTTTCGTATACCAAATCCCAATACGTGCCGCGATAGTCTTCCCATTTGGCAATGCCTGCCGGGTTCGGCGCAACCCCCCGCTCCAACGGACCGACCACCACATATTCGGCGTTAAAGTCCAGCAGAGTGTTATACGCCTGTTCTGCGTTCTGGGTACGGTAAATCTCTTCGCGTACAATACTGACCCGCTCATTGATTTCCTGATCGCCACGGGCGGCGGCACGTTGTTGCCGTTGGTGATGGTCCCACCCGATAATCGCGGGGTTGCCCGTAAACATCGCGTAGCGGTTGCCCCATCCATACAAGGTGGTGGGGGCAGTATTCACTTCGGCAATCACCGGGGAGCCGGGAATGTTCTCCTGCATCCAGCGAATCGCATCTGCATCCCATTTCGCCTCAAATTGGGTCGTACCGCCATCCACCACTGCTACGCGGATGGTGGCTTTTTCCATAAATGCCGCGCCATCCAACCCCGGACCAACCGAACGGTCAAAACGGTCATTGATTTTGGCATTGGTGGCAAAAATCGGGTATAGCACCGCGACGAAAATCAGGATACCGAGACTGAAACGGTAGACCGCCCGCCATTCGGGGAGCCAGCGTGGTAACAGCGGGAAGACTGACCCAATACCCAACGCCGCCGCCGTCCCCCACAGCACCCACACCTGCAAATAGAACTTAAAGACGGTGTTCATCCGCCCGATGTCGCCCTTCAGCACGACCAATTCCACCGCACAGGTCAGCCCCAAGCCCAGCATGATGAAGAACAAAACCATCTGCCAGAGCGGTTGGGGTCGGTCGCGGAAGAAGAGCCACATTGTAAAGAGCAACAGCAGAATCGTAATGGCGGGAACCCCCCACTGCACCACAATTACCGCCGCCGTAACAAGCAGAATTCCGAACAGAATCGGGTAAAAACTACTCAAGGGGAGCGCAAAGGGCTTCTGTACCAGTGAACGGTAGAGATGATTCGCCCGTTGCCGTTTTCCGGCATTCGCAAACGTGAACCGCGCCAGCCGCACCGTCCCGTTATGCCCTTTGCCGAAAACAAAATCATTAATCAGTGCAAAGGTGATGGCGAGGAGGAACATCCCATGAATCGTGAAAAATTCGCTCATGGTGGTACGGTCCCCCGTCCAGCGTTCAACCGAACTGTACGCCGCTCCGTACGCAGAATGGAAGGGTTGGAACAGCAATCGCCCCAACACCACAATCACCGCCCACCGCCACGCCACCGCAATCACACCACGCACCGTGATTTTTCCGTCCTGCCGCCATTCACGTAAGCCCAACCCGGCAAAGGCAACCAGCGCATAGGTCGGGAAATCCCACGTATTGATGGGCCACAATGCGCCAACCACCAACGCCATTAACCCAAGCCGTGCAATTTCAGCAACAAAGGTGTCGCGGCGCGGGGAGCGCATGAAGGCAAGGGCAAGCCCGATGGCAAGCACCGTATAGGGCAATGCCATCATGTGCGCGTGAAGGTCAGCATAGAGGAAGGTGAACCACGGAAACTCATTGATAGGCGCGGATTCAATCGTGCGGGTCGGGTTCCAGTAGGGCCATTCCATGCGCCCCGGCATCTGTTGCCCGTTAATAATCATGCCGCGCACCAACCCATCCAACGATTTGATGGTGGTTTCCAGCCCCGGAATCCCGGAGGTGAATTGAATCTGGCTCAACTGCCCCAGATTCTCGGTCAGCACTTTCCATTCTCCTAAGTTACCCAGAACTCCGACAAACAACGCCGCCACGAGAGCGAAGCCTAACATCCGCCGCGTGAATGTCACCATGCGCCCTTCATCCGTCACTTTCAACGGCACTTGAAGCGCAAGCGCCACCCCGAAGACCCCGGTTGCCATCATGGAGAACAACATCGGGATAATCAGGTTATAGGCAACCGTGGGAATCACCCCCGTAAACTTGGTAATCACGGCAACGATGATGAAGCCGTAGTAGTAGTAGTTGATATAGCCCCCCGCGAACCAGGGGTCCATAGGCG
>CBKYSX010000030.1:0-14022 GCA_966690745.1 uncultured Ardenticatenales bacterium | reverse complement strand
TGACATGGTGGGGCAAGACTTGAATGTAACGGGCTACAACAATCCACAGGTGACCAATCTGCTCAATCAAGCAGTGCGCGTTCCTGACTGTGATTTGACGGAACGTGCTATACTATATGAACAAGCATGGGACCTTATCCTGCGTGATAAACCTCTTTATCCGCTATTCCCGTTGCCTTTAGATATTGTTGTACAATAGGGGTGATACCTGTTTGGGTGTCACCCCTTCGCTTACGGTGGAGTGCCGCCATGAAGGGGGCAAGGTAGAATGAAACCCATTTTGCCTTGCCCTTTGTGTTGGTGGTCATTGTGCTATTACGTAGTGCGTCATCGAGGATGGTCCCTGCCCTTCAAGGGCAGGGCTAATAAATACAAATGGTGTAACGGGATGCGCTCCCCGCTCTAAAGAGGCGGGGCTAGAGACCCGACATCTGCGGAGTTTTGCAATCTACGGGTTTCTAGCACGGACACTTTAGTGACCTCGCTCCGTTACCGTATTTATTAGGATGGGAAACCCTTTAACGCACTACGAAATACGCAATAACACTCACCCCACCACCCAAGGACGAGGGGGGTACTAATGGACGGAGGCAATGTCTTTATGAAACGTGACATTACCAAAACGATGGCGAGTTTGCAGGACGATATGGCATCGTTGGCGGAAATTCATTTTGCCGCCCTGAACGATTTATCGCGGGAAGAGCAAAATGTGGTCGCGTCCGGCTGGGCGCGGATTCCGGTAGATAAACGGCAAAAATTGCTGACGGTGTTGGACGAACTGGCAAACGATGATTTTCAGATGGATTTTGCGGCGTTGTTCCGTATCGCGCTCAAAGATGCCGATGCGGAAGTACGCCGTTTGGCGGTCGAAGGGCTGTGGATGGATGAAAAGCCTACGATTATTCGTCCCTTGCTGATGATGGTGGTGCAAGATGAAAGTGCCGAGGTGCGGGCAAGTGCGGCGGATATGCTGGGTAGTTGGGTGCTGATGGGGGAATATGAAGACCTCCATAGCGAACGGGCAATGGAAATTGTTGAAACCCTGATTCGCACGGTTTCCAATACAGAGGAAATGTTAGTCGTGCGGGCGCGGGCGTTGGAATCATTAGGCTATAGCCATGATGAGCGCATTCCTGCGATTATCGAACGGGTTTATAGAGCACCCGACCCGCAAGCGCGGCGCAGTGCGCTGAAAGCCATGGGGCGGCACGGGGATGAACGCTGGGCGACCACGATTCGCACAGAATTGAACAACGACGACCCTACTTTTCGTTTTGAAGCGGCACGGGCGGCAGGGGAAATGGCGGATCGCGGCGCGACCTCGCGCCTGATTATGCTTGTCCAGGACAGTGACCGCGAAGTGCGTGAAATGGCAGTCTGGGCTTTGGGCGAAGTTGGCGGCAAACAGGCAGAAACCACCTTAAAACGGCTGGCGAAAGGGGAAGACCCCGCCCTGCGTAAATTGGCGCGGGAAGCCCTGACCGAACTAAAAATGTTGGAAGATGCCGACGATATGTCGGGATTGACCCTCTTCAATTTTGGTCAAGAAGGGGAAGAGTTAGACGATGAGGAGCTAGAATACGCCGACGATGATGATTTCCGCTCCCTCATGCTGGATGCCAATTGGGAAGCGGCGTTGGCAGAAGACCTTGACGATGACGAGGAGTTTGATACCGATATTGAGTTTGATAGCGACGGATGGGATGAGGAAGAATTAGACGAAGAAGATGATGATGACGAATGGATGAGCGATGAATACGCCGACCTCCGCGCCGAAATCGAAATGATACATGGTAGCGGCGATGATGAATTCCCATTCGACGATGACGAAGAAGATGACCTCTCCTTCCTTGAAGACGATGAGGAAGACAGCGATAAGTGAAAAGTGGATAGTGATGAGTGAAAAGTGAACGGCAATTTTACCTGCAATCCTCCCTCTTACAAGGGGGGGGCTTGTAGGGGCGGGTCAGGGAATGAAGATATGTCCAAAATGCACCCGTTGACCCGCCCGCCGTAAACGATGAACAAGCACCACAGAGGACACAAAGAACAACGAGAAATGAAAATGGGAAATGAGAAACGAGAAAAACGGCGCATGCCTTCCCCTTTCTCGTTTCTCGAACGAAGGGAGCAAAGAGGTGAATACTATCCAAAATGAACGCCCGGAAAGTTACAAACAAAGCCTGCGGGAATTACATGCCGGGCGAGCAGAACAGGCGGCATTGCTGTTAGAGCCGCTCTACGAAGCAAATCCGAACGATGCCGAATACGCCCTCCATTTGGGCGGTGCATATGTATTGATGGGGCGATACGACGAAGCCCGCGAAATTCTGGAAAAGACCGCAGTACTTGCCCCGGAGAACCCCAATGTGTGGGTCAATTTGGCGGCGGCGCGGTTGGGGTTGCTGGAAACCAGCAACGAAGTTCAACAAGATGGAGCCGTGGCGGCATATCAGCAGGCATTGGCGGCACATCCCGAAACTCCCAATGTGCACTATATGTTGGGCTTGATCTACCGTACCCGCCAGGACAACCTGCGGGCGGCGGCGCATTTCACCCGCGCGTTGGAACAAGACCCCAACGACCGTGACGCGCAAATGATGCTCCGTGCCATTGCCCGCGACAGCGCGAAGTAAATGAGAATTGGGTATTGAGTATTGAGTAAACGGCGACCCCACCCCCTCGCCCCCTCTCCATTATGGAGAGGGGGAACAACGGAAGGTCGTTTCTCAATACTCAATACCCAATATCCCCTATGCCTGATTTCTATTCCACCCACCACCATGCCCCCGTCGCCAATTTTGAAACTGCACTGTTGCAAGGATTGGCTCCCGACGGGGGTTTATATTATCCCGTAACGATGCCCCGTTTCAGCGAGGTCACGCTGGAACGGCTTCATGCCCAACGACAACGGCTTTTTGATTTAAGTAAAGAAGAAACCAATATTGCTTTTCTGCGCGAAGTGGCGTGGGAAACGTTGGATTCGTGGATGGGGGGATTCATTCCTACAGGACAGTTACGTCATTTAACGGCGGCGGCGCAAAGTTTCCCCATCTATCTACGCCATGTGGGTCCCTTTAAGGTTTTGGAACTCTTTCACGGTCCAACGTTGGCATTTAAGGATGTGGCGGCGGCATATCTGGCGCGACTCATGAATTACGCCCTTAAAAAACGGGGCGAACGGGCATTACTGCTGGTGGCAACCTCCGGCGATACGGGCGGGGCAATCGCGGCGGGCTTTGGCGGCATGGAAAGCATTCAAGTTGTGATTTTGTACCCCGAAGGCAAGGTCAGCCAATTGCAAGAGGCGCAACTCACCCGCGTTGCCGACAATGTGATCCCCGTTGCCATTCAAGCCGATTTTGATGCCTGTCAGGCGTTGGTGAAATATGCCTTCACCCATCTGGAGATTCCGGGGGTGCGCTTGACCTCCGCCAATTCCATCAACGTGGCGCGATTGATTCCCCAGATTATCTACTACGCTTTCCTCTACTTCGCCCTGGGGCGGGATGACCTTGAAGTGATTGTGCCTTCCGGCAATTTTGGCAATCTGACAGCGGGGTTGTTTGCGCGATCAATGGGGATTCCGATCCGTGCGTTCACGGCGGCAACCAACAGCAATGATGTGGTTCCCCGTTACTTAGAGCAGGCTGTGTACGAACCCCATGCTACCCGAGCTACCTTCTCTAATGCTATGGATGTGGGCAACCCCAGTAACTTTGCGCGGGTGCTGGAACTGTACGAACATCAACACCCCGACGTGGTGGCGAACTTAAGTGCCTATGCCGTGAGCGAGGCGCAAACGGCGGCGACGTTGAAAGAAGTTTACGAGCAGTACGGCTATCTCCTCTGCCCTCATACCGCCATCGGCTGGCGTGTGGCGGAAGTACACGGACGCAAAGATTGCGAACAGGTCGTGGTCGCTACTGCTTCGCCACTCAAATTCGCGGCGGAAATCGAAGAACGCACCGGCATTTATGTGGATAATCGCGCCGAACTGGAAAAATTGCACCAACGCCCCATTCGCAAAACGGTCATTCCGAACGAATGGGCAGTGTTAGAATCCTTGTTACAAGAAATCGCATAATCTCAGAGAAATAATTTCACGCAGAGAACGCAGAGCCGCAAAGATTATTTTTATTTCTTTCCTTTGCGTCTTTGCGACTTTGCGTGAGATAAAAAGTGGAGACGGTATGGCGAAAACCATTATCATGAAATTCGGGGGAACCAGCGTTGGCAATGCGGACGCAATCAAACGCACTGCCGGGTTAATTCACCGCTACCAACAAGAGGGGCATCGGGTGGTGGTGGTCGTCAGTGCCATGCGGGGTGTCACTGATGCGCTCATTACTGCCGCCACCCGCGCCGCTGACGGGGAACATGGCGCGCCATTGGAAGCACGCCAATGGTTGTGGGAAAAACATTACGAAGCGGCATTGGCATTATTGCCCGATAGTGCCGGAGGCGTGTTGGGCGAAATTGAGGCAGAACTGAGCAATTTCGCCAACCTTGTCACCGCCACCAGTGTACTGGGCGAAGTGACCCCCCGTGCTATGGATTTTATCTCGTCGCTGGGCGAACGTTTTAACGCAATTCTCGTAGCGGCATATCTGAGTGCCATCGGGTGCCCCGCGCAGGATGTGATGGCGGATACCATCATCGTCACCGACACCCACTTTGGCAATGCCAACCCCAATCTGCCCGCCACAGGCGAACGTTGTCAACGGGCGTTGGCTCCCATGGTAGAAGCAGGGGTTGTTCCGGTGGTCACAGGCTTTATGGGCGCAACCCCCGCCGGAATTGTGACCACGTTAGGGCGCGGCGGCTCCGATTTTACGGCTTCGATTCTGGGGCATGGCTTAAATGCCGACGAAATCTGGATTTGGAGCGATGTGGATGGGGTACTCACCGCCGACCCCCGAATTGTGCCGGATGCCCACCCGATTCCCGTGCTTTCCTATCGGGAAGCGGCGGAACTGGCGCACTTTGGCGCGAAGGTGCTTCACCCCAAAACTGTGCGCCCCGCCGTCGAAAAAGGCATCCCGATTCGGATGCTTAACACCTTTAACCCCGACCACCCCGGTACCTGGATTCGCAAGGGGGGCGATGAGGTGCCTGCTGTCAAAGCCGTCACCGCCATTCCCAAACTTGCTCTCGTCACGGTCGAAGGGCGGGGGATGTTGGGGGTTCCCGGTGTGGCGGCGCGAGTTTTTGGGGCGGTAGCGCAATTGGGGGTCAGCGTTCTGATGATTTCGCAGGGCAGTAGTGAACAATCTATCTGCTTTGTCGTGCCGCAAAGCGATGCCGAATCTGTCACCAAAGCCTTAGAAGAAGCCTTCCATCTGGAGCTGTTTCAGGGGAATATTGACCGTGTATGGCAGGATGATGAAGTTGTGATTGTGGCATTGGTAGGCGCGGCAATGCGCGGTACGCCCGGTATCGCCGCCAGACTCTTCACTGCCCTCGGCAACGCCAAAATCAATGTTGCCTCCATCGCGCAAGGTTCCAGCGAATACAATGTTTCGCTCGTCGTTTCCAAAGAGGATGCCAACCCCGCCATTCTCGCCATCCATCAGGCGTTTAATTTGGGGAACTGCGGCTCATAAACTTTGTCCCGAACCGACAATTTGCTATTTCTAAAACCAATCATGCGAACCATCATCAATATTATTCAACTCGGAATCGGCGGGGTGGGGCGTGCCCTCATCGAACAAGTGCTGGCAACCGACCCCGCACAGGCGCGGTATGGCATTCATCTGCGTTATGTGGCACTTGCAGACTCCAATGGCGTGGTTGCAAACCCCCACGGTTTGGATGAGGCAGTCGTGCGGGAACTCGGCGCATGGAAAGCCGAAGGCAATCTGTTGAAGGATTACGGCATCGGCACAGCCTATTGTTCCCACAACGAATGGCTGGCAATGCTTATTGCCCCCGCTACCATTATCGTGGATACCACAGCGGCAGAAGGCGCAACCGTCGTTCCTGCCTTTGAAGGCGTATTGGCGCAAGGGGGGGCAGTGGTGTTGGCGAACAAAAAACCGATTGCCGAAAGTAGGGAACAATGGGAAATTTTGATGCGAGAAGGGCGTACCGGATATGAAGCAACGGTGGGGGCAGGAATGCCCATCATTAGCACCCTGCAAAGCCTGATAGATACGGGCGATATCATCCATCACGTTCAAGGCACTTTTAGTGGTACGTTGGGCTATTTGATGAGCCAATTGCAGGAAGGCACTCCCTACAGTCAGGCAGTGCGAACTGCCAAAGCCAATGGCTGGACCGAACCCGACCCCCGCGACGATTTGGGAGGTATTGATATTGCCCGTAAGGCACTCATTCTGGCACGGACCCTGGGGTGGCAGTTTGAATTGGCAGATGTCGAAGTCGAACCGCTCTACCCGGCGGAATGGGCAGGATTAAGCGTGACTGACTTCATGGCGCGGTTGGAAGAAATGGATCAAGATATGGGAGCAAAAGTTGCCGCCGCGCACGACGCGGGGCAACGGCTCCGTTACACCGCCACCGTCACCCCGACATCCCTTAAAGTCGGGCTGGCAACCGTGCCGCCCGATGGCGCATTGGGGGCATTAAAAGGGTCGGATAACCTGATTGGTTTCTACACCGAACGGTACGGAGAACGCCCTTTGGTGGTGCAGGGTGCAGGGGCGGGAACCCACCTGACCGCAAGTGCGGTACTGGGGGATATATTGCGATTGGGGACAAATCTACGCCAGGTGTGATATGCGTGACAATTTTGTAAGAAATATCGTTTATACTAAAAGTAGCGTAAGGATGGGACTATCGTCAGTTTGCTTTTCCTGCAACCGCTGACTACTATTTCCCGTACTAGTAACACAATCAAGGCAGTTGGTGATGATTGGGGTGTCCTCTACACTCAAAAACACCTGTAATTCTGTCGTAATCGCGGAAAGGAAGTTCAAGATGGAAGCACTTGTTGGCTGGGGACTGGTACTCGCGGGGGTATTTGTGGCGCGTGAAATTGCGCGTCAGCAAGAAGAGCGCGAGGCGGCACCGGAACCTGTGCCTGTGCGTTCCGATGAACCGAAACGTCGCGAAAAATAAAGTAAAGTGGCAAAGATAAGCCCAAACGGGATTCCCGTTTGGGCTTTTTTGTTGACAAGATAGAGCGCAGAGGAAAGTGATAAACTTGAAAATTAAATTTCTTCTAAATCCAAAAATAGTATTGCCGTTCTCTCTCCTCTCTCCCCTCTCCACTCTATCTTGTCAACTATCCTCTCTGTTGGTTTATCAGTGTTTGCGACAAAAGCCACTTTGCATAGAATAGCGCACGTTGTTAAAGCGGGGATTCTTTTTTTGCGGGTACGATCTTCCCCCAAAGATACCCCCTCAATGTCGTGCGATGTTTACACATTTGGAGACGAGACGATCATGCAGAAACTTCCTTCTTGGCGTGCATGGGTGTTAATGGCAACGTTGCTCTTTGCACTCATCCCCGCGTCGGCATTTGCCGCTCCCCGCACCCAGGGGTCATCCTATGCCGGTAGTGTGGTGCAAACCTTTACGAACTGCGGTTTGACCCAAATTATCGGGATTGTCAGTGATGAGTCCGGCAACCCCTTAACCGGTGTCACGATTCGTGTCTGGATCCCCGGTTCGACATACAATGTGACCACCACTTCGGGTTCTTATGTACGGGATACGACCAATGCTTCCGGTTGGGACATGTTCTTGTCCAACGGTCCCCGCGCCGGAGATTGGCACGTTGCGGCGGTAGATGGTAATGGAAACCTGATTTCGAATGAATTAGTGGTTCAAACCGCCGGGAATTGTGACAGCGGCGCGGCGAACGTGGTTAAAGTTGAATTTAGACGCGGTGGTGCCTCGACACCGCCGCCTTCCGGTGGAGGCACAACCCCGCCCCCTGCTCCGCCTACGGGTGGAGGTTCTGCCCCGAATACCGAAGCCGCTCCGCCTTTAACGCCTGGGGCTTCCTGTCTGTGGTTCACCCAAACGGCGGGTGGTTCCGGTGGTTTCTCGGTCTGCGATGATGGCAATGCCCGTTTCCGCACTGCCTTCAACCGCTACGGACTGCAAAATATCGGTTATCCGATTTCCACCCGCTTCCGTCGAGATGGATTTATCACCCAGGCATTCCAAAAAGCAGTGCTTCAATGGCGACCCGACGGCAACTATGTTGCCTTCGTGAACGTCTTTGACGAACTCCACAATCGTGGTTTTGACCAACGTTTGTTAGAAACCCGCCAAACCCCCTATCAATTCGCCGATGGGTGGGATACACCGGGCGCAACCTTTGCTCAAATTCGTGCCCGCCGTGAAGCACTGGTGAATACGCGACCCGCGATTCGCCGCGCCTACTTCGCCGCCAGCGATCCTTTCACCTTCTTCGGTCTGCCCACCTCGGAAGTTACCGATATGGGCAACCATTACGCGATTCGGACCCAACGCGCCGTTCTGCAAGAATGGAAAGAGACCGTTCCCTGGGCACAAGCCGGACAGGTGACGATTGCGAATGGTGGAGACATTGCCAAGGAATTGGGGCACTTGCCTGCGGCAAACCTGACCCCCGAATCGGCACCGCCCTCCGGTAGTTCCGGTGGCACGACGAGTGCGCCGCCTTCCGGTGGTACGACCGCTCCGCCCCCCTCGAACCCCGGCGGCTTCCGCTACGGGATTCAGGCACACATGATTTATGTGGACAAGGGTCCGATTTACGCCGGAACCAAAGGGTTGGGCTTTACCTGGATTAAACAGCAAATTGAATGGAAGGTATGGGAGCCGCAACAAGGGCAAATCCAATGGGGTGAGATGGATGCCATTGTAGAAGGTGCCCGCGCCAATGGCGTTACCATGCTCTTCTCAGTAGTCGGTGCGCCCGGCTGGGCACGGGAAGCGGGCTATGACCCGAATGTTGCCGGACCGCCCCAGGACCCCAATACCTTTGCCAATTTCCTCGGTGCAGTGGCAGGACGTTACTGCAATAACGGGGTCGGTGCTATTGAGGTCTGGAACGAGCAAAATCTGCACTACGAATGGGGCAACCGCCCGCTGGACCCGAATGCCTATGTCGCACTTCTGCGTCCCAGCTATGCCAAAATTAAAGAAGCCTGCCCCAGCATGATTGTGGTTTCCGGCGCGTTGACCCCGGCGGGGAACGTTGGTAGCCTTGCGGTGGATGACTTCACCTATCTGGAAGGCATGATGCGGGCAGGGGCGGCGAACTACGCCGATGCGATTGGAACGCACCCCAGTGGCTTCAACGTTCCGCCGAACTTGAACCATACCCAAGCCTGTGCCTATATCCAGCAAACCGGTTCGTCCTTCACCGGTCCCTGTGATTCGCCCCACCACTCGTGGTCGTTCCGCTCTACGGTTGATGGCTATTACGACATCATGTCCCGCAACGGAGCCGGAAGCAAGCGGCTGTGGGCAACCGAATTTGGCTGGGCGGCGGGGGGTGCATTCCACCCGAACTATGGCTACGCCAACGACAACACGTTGCAAGAGCAAGCGGAATGGACGGTACAAGCCTTCCAATACATGCGTGACTCGAACAAGGTGGGCGCGGCATTCCTGTGGAACTTGAACTTCCGCCAGATTGCCGATGGCACCGAAAAGGCGCAATGGGGGATCTTGGCGAACAACGGTCAACCCATGCCTGCCTATCAAGCCTTGCAAGCCATGCATAAGTAAACCGCAGAACGCGGAAAGTAGAATGCAAAAAGCGGAGGGGATCACCCCCTCCGCTTTTTTATTTCCGTTAGAGCGGTGCACTATCCATCAACGTAATCCACTCCCGAATAACTCCCTCTAAAACGGCTTGCTTTTCTGTTACTTCATCCATCGAAGCAAAATACATCATGCGTCTGTCCGGGTAATTCCCTTCCAGCAATCCCTGTGCATTGCTCAAAATTGCGCCATTGTGAAAAACCAGATGGACATGATGGGTTGCCCATAGATTAAATGTCACCATATAACCTTTATAACTAAAACTGGGTGCCTTCCATTTAATTTGCTCGGTAATTGCAGGGTTCACGTTTTTAATTATATCTCGCACCGCTTGCACTTCTTCCTTAAATGGATGATCAAGCGTTTCCATAAATATATTGACTTCTTCCGTTTTGTTTACCGGCGGTTTGGATTTTCGGGTACGCTCCATAGTTACTCCTTGTCACAAGATTGAGTTTATTATAAGGGTGTGCAATGCTTATTGTTTTGTATAAAACGGCAACGGTTGCCCCTATTATGACAATCGTCGGGCGATTTAATGATGGCTGTGTTGCTCCTTTCCATCATTCCTCCATAAAATCGTGGTATACTGCGTTTTATAAGCCCTACCTTTATTCTCTAGAGGCGAACCCTTGTGGTCACTTTTTTTAGAGTGGTTCCCGGTATTTCCCTCACCCTTTACATCATGTTCGAATTCTTCCGTTCTGACATCTTCCTCAATTTCGCCTTGCTTCCCATGGTACTCTTTGCCATTGGCGCACTTGTGTTCCTCGGTATGCGCTTTTGGCTCAAAGGGTCGCCGCAAACCGGCAATCAAGCATTCCGCGGTTTAACGGCGTGGACGGCAGTGGTGGCACTGGTCAGTACGGTGATTACCAATCAACCGGGCGTGACCATTACGCACCCACTGGGTAGCGTGGCGGTGGGGCTTTTGGGGGTGATGATGTTCTGGCTGTTGCGCCGGGCATTGACCCGCCAATATCAACCGGTAGTACGGCGGGTGGCATTGTTGGGGGCACTTTCCTATGTCCTCTATTTGGGGTTGATAGTCGCCCCCTTATGGAGCAACCGTGAAAGCAACAGTGCCGCAATTACCGATACAGGTGCATTGATATGGGCGTTTCTGGTGGCATTATGGGTGGCGGCAGAACGCTTGCCGAACAAAGTCGAAGCCGTAGAAGGGGTTAAAGCCGAGAAAAAGCCGCTTCCCAAGTGGCGGGTTCTTCTCAAAGATTATATGACCCTGATGAAAATTACGGTTTCTTCTTTGTTGTTGGCAACCACCTTAGGCGCGATGGTCGTGGCGGCACAAGGGTGGCCCGATTGGGGCTTAATCGGCTGGGTGATGTTGGGGGGGTTGATTAGTGTCGGTGGTGCAGGGTCGCTGAATCACTATTTGGATCGGGATATTGACATTAACATGGGGCGTACCAGTGCGCGTCCGATTCCGTCGGGGCGGATGCCTGCATGGCATGCCCTAGTCTTCGGGTTGGTGCTGTCCGTGCTTCAGTTTGTGATTTTTTACTTCTTCGTGAATCCCATTTCGGCATGGCTCTCCACCGCCGGGCTGTTGTATTACGTGGTGATTTATACCATGTGGCTCAAACGAAGTTCCACCCAGAATATTGTGATTGGCGGTGCGGCTGGCGCATTTCCGCCCTTAGTCGGGTGGGCGGCAGTAACGGGCGATTTGTCGCTGGGGGCGTTATACCTCTTTGCGATTATCTTCTATTGGACTCCCCCCCATTTCTGGGCGTTGGCATTGATGCGGAAAACCGATTATGCCCGCGCCGGGGTTCCCATGCTTCCCGTCGTGATGGGCGAAGCCGAAACCCGCCGCCAAATTGTGCTATACACCGTTTTGATGATTTGTTTGACCATTATGGTCGTCCCCCTGCGGATTTTCGGGCTGGTCTATCTGGGTGCAGCAGTGCTGTTAAACGCCAAATTCTTGTGGGATGCCGTGCGCCTCTACCGTGCGCCCAATAACCAGAATGCCCTCACCCTCTACAAGTATTCCCTGCTCTACCTCGCGTTGTTATTCCTTGCAATGGCGGTGGACCGGGCATTGGTGGTATAAGCGGCTGGGAGTCCACAACGTCCTCGTTGTGGAGGGGAGAATTATGACCTTATCCCCACTTTAATGAACTAATGAACGTAAAACATTAAATTGCGTAACCCGCCGCCCCGCCCTTGACGGGCTAATGATTACCCACATCTTTTAATCAAACATAACGAGTAGGTCTGTAGGGGCGGGTGGTCGGAATGATATTTCTATCCCTATAGAGCACACACCCACCCGCCGTTACCGCCAACCCCCGCCCATTTCGGGACAAGGGCGGGTCTTTAAGGATGGTTGCATCGCTCTTCATTCCGATGACTCGCCCCTACCAAACAACATTTGAGATTAGGTTAGATAGAAATTGATAAATGCGGGTAATCCTTTGTCCTTTAGGTCGGAGGAGGGAGAGGTACACGGTTATTTTTAATTTTCATATTGTGTAATCTTCCAATATTACCCCGCCGTTCATGCCCCAAGTACCACTACCCCCCAAAGGACTTTTGCCTTTCCTCTAATAGTCCGGTTGTAAAAACATTCATCCATACACGATAGTGCCTTCGTCTTACGTCATTAAGACTTCGTTGCACTTCATTGAATTCATACGTAATAGAATCTAACTAAAGGCGAACGTTATGCAACGCCAATCCTTGGCTCGTACAAGAACGCTCCCTTCATTGCCGGTACACGCATGGCTCAATCAACTGGGTTTCCCGCGTTCCTACACCGGAAAATTTTATCTGATAGCCTTTCTTGCCAATGCGCTACCCCTTGCGGCAATCACGCTCTATGTGGTCCTCGCTCCTGAATGGCTTTCCTCCAGAACTACATTCTTTCTGATACTGGCAACTACCGTGTTAGGCGGATTGCTGGCTTCGATGGCGTTGGCGGGGTTATTGCATCCTATCTATCAGGCACATCAGGCATTAAAAGCCTATCTGGATGGCGGCGAGGTTCCTCCGCTCTCCTTTTCTATTCCCAATGGGGAAGATGAAGGCAGTGCATTGGTGCGAAATCTGAACTATGCCGTTGCCATGTTTGAAGCGCACCAAACTATCTCCCGCCGCGAAAGCCCCCGCGATTTTCTCACCGGATTGCTCAATCGCTCCGCCGCCGAAGAGCGTCTGAGCCATCTGACCCGTTCCATCCAGCTAAAACCCTTTGATATGTCGGTTGCGCTGTTGAAACTGACCAATCTGAAAGAGATCAACGAGCAATACGGCTATCAGGTGGGGGATCAGGTATTGCGACGGGTAGCCCGTACCATTACCCATCAATTACGCGGTACGGATTGGGTGGCACGATGGAGCGGACAGGAATTGGTAGTAGCAGTACAAGCCAATGATGAAGGTGCCGCCCACGCCATGCGTCGTATTCAACAGGATATTGAAACCACCGTTCTGGAAATAGGCGACTATTCTATTTCGGTGGCGGTTAATCTTCGCCATACACCCATCCGGGGAGGGGAACCCCTGGCACAACTGGTCGAGCGACTCGACATGGGCGAGATTCGGACGCTTTCCGATTAGCCTACCCCCCTATCGGTCCCTTCGGGGAGCGCGGAAGACCCTCTGTTGACGTTAAACAGGGGGTCTTCTTGTTTTTTTGTCTGAATTTTTTGCAAAACTTGCATTTTGTTAAGTTTTACATTAGAATAAACTGAAATAAAGCGTGGTGGTTATCCCTTTACCACCACCCCCCTTTCAGGTCGGTGGCTTGCACAACCACCCATAGGTTGGCGGTGACGGGTCAAATGGCGTAGGAGCAGGTTATGGTAGGTCGTATACTCCATCCCCGATGGATTGTATGGTTGATGGTGTGGATGGGATTATTGCTGTTTCCCGCATGGGGATATGCAGAAGGTGATGTGCCTTTGTCCGAACCCGTATGGACGCATGGCGAAGTAGGTAACGGCGTTGGCTCTGCGGGTTTGCTGATTGCCGATATAGATAGTGATGGAACCGCCGACACCCTTACCTGTAGCACCGATTCCCCCTTTCTCTACCAACGCGACCCCCAACAGCCAACCCGATACACGCCCCTATGGTATGGTGAACGGGTTGCCTGTTCCACGATTGCTGTGGGCGACATCAATGCAGATGGTCTGCTTGAATTATTTGTTGGTTCCCGCACCCCGGTGGTTTACATTTATCAATACGACACGCTACATCACCGTTACCAGCGCATCACCACCCTTACCCTGGCAGGTACTGAAGGGGTGTCCGATATTGAAG
>CBKYSX010000029.1:0-14046 GCA_966690745.1 uncultured Ardenticatenales bacterium | reverse complement strand
CACCACTAAGTTCAGTGGTCGCAACCGGAGTTTCCTTGTCCTCTACAGCTTCAGCAGATGTGGTGTTCTTCTTGCGTGGTTTGCGCGGTTTTTGCTCCACCGCTTCTTCCGGCTCCGGGATGGGCAACAGGGGCGGCTTTAGAATCAAGGTCGCAAGCGGTGGTATCGTCAATTCCAGCGTGTGGCTGAAAATGCCCCATGGCACATCCAACGCTGTGACCTGCCCCCCGTTCCCGACCCCACTACCGCCGTAGCTGGACGCATCCGAGTTCAGAATTTCGCGGTATTCCCCGCCACGTAGCGCACCCAACCGATAGCCATAACGGGGCACCGGCGTAAAGTTATGAATACAGATGACGAAATCTTCTTTGTCTTCCGCAAAGCGTAGGTAGGAGATAATCGAATTTTCGTAATCGTGAACATCCACCCATTGGAAGCCCTCCCAACTATGGTCTTGTTCATACAACGCTGGTTCGTTTTTGACCAAATGGAACAAATCCCGCGCCCAATGATTTACCCCTTCGTGGAAGGGTTGCCCCAGCATATACCAATCAATCTCGCGCAATTCATTAAATTCACGCCATTGCCCGATGTCTTGCCCCATAAAGAGTAACTTTTTGCCGGGGTGCGTGTACATGAAGCCTAAGTAGGTACGGACATTAGCCATCTGTTGCCAGTAATCGCCCGGCATTTTCCCTGCCAATGATTTTTTGAGGTGAACCACCTCATCATGGCTAATGGGTAGAATAAAGTTCTCGCTAAAAGCGTACATTAAGCCGAAGGTCAGCTTATTATGGAGATATTTCCGGTACACCGGGTCGGCTTGGATGTAATCAAGGGTATCGTTCATCCATCCCATATTCCATTTGAAATCAAAGCCCAGCCCGCCCAGATAGACTGGGCGCGTTACCATCGGGAACGACGTACTCTCTTCTGCTACGGTCACAATGCCGGGATGATATTGATGGGTAAGCTCATTTAAGCGGCGCAGGAAATAAATTGCTTCCAGATTCTCCCGCCCGCCATACTGATTTGGTGCCCAATCCCCATGGGAACGGGAATAATCCAGATAGAGCATGGAAGCCACCGCATCCACACGAAAGCCATCAATGTGGTATTTATCCATCCAGAACAGCGCGCTCCCGATGAGGAAGTTGCGAATCTGATTGCGTCCATAATCAAAAATCAGCGTTCCCCAATCGCGGTGTTCCCCTTTGCGTGGGTCGGCATATTCGTAGAGAGGTTCGCCATCAAAGCGTGCCAGTCCGTGCGCGTCCCGCGGGAAATGGGCGGGAACCCAATCCATGAGTACTCCAAGCCCCCGTTGATGCAAATGGTCAACGAAAAATTGGAAATCATCGGGGGTTCCCATACGACTGGTAGGGGCAAAATACCCCGACACCTGATAGCCCCACGAGCCGTCATAAGGATATTCTGTTACGGGCAGTATTTCGACATGGGTATAGCCCATACGATGGCAATAATCCGCAAGACGGGGCGCAATCTCCCGATAATTCGGGTAGGCTTCGGGGTTGCCGGGGTCCCGTATCCATGAAGGCAAGTAGACTTCATAGATATTCATCGGTTGCTTCAACCAATTGGTGCGTTTCCGTTGCTCCATCCATTCATCATCATGCCATTCAAATTTATGAATATCCCACACTTTGCTGGCAGTTTCGGGGCGCAACTCGGCGGCGAAGGCAAGCGGGTCGCTTTTGTCAATTCTCATTCCGCTTTTGGTCAAAATGCGAAATTTGTAAATATGCCCTTCCAGAATTCCCGGAATAAACAATTCCCACACGCCGGACCCACCCCGCGAGCGCATTGGGTGGGCACGACCATCCCAATGGTTAAAAGAGCCAACAATGCTAATCGCCTGTGCATTCGGTGCCCATACGGCAAAGACCGTTCCCTTGACCCCCTCATGCTCAACAATGTGTGCGCCAAGTGTATTATAAATGTGGTGATGTTCGCCTTCGCCAATCAACTGTAAATCTAAATCACCCAACACAGGACCAAAGCGATAGGTATCCTCCGTGCGATAGGTATTTCCATTTCCGTAATCTAATTCATAAAAATAAGGGCGAAATTCGCTTTGCGGCACGACCAATTCATAGAAGCCATCGGGCGTTATTCGCTCCATTGGCACCGGTTCATCTGTTCCTTCCCACAGCACGGATACCTTCTCTGCGTCAGGGCGGAAGGCACGAATCGCAACATTGCCCGTCTCTTCGTGGGTAAAAGGGTGTGCTCCCAATACCGCAAAGGGGTCATAATGGTAAGCAAAGAGGATTTGGTTTAATTGCTCTGTCGTCACGGTGGGCATGAGCGACTCCATCAAAGCACATGGTACGGTTTATTACCGTTTCATGGGGCTAAGGTTGTTTGTATAACGGTATAGTAATCCAAATTAGGGTTGATAGGAAGTGATACCCACCAGGCACGGATAATCTCATCCGGTGGGAGGGGGTATCTTTTCTAATTGTTGAATGGCGGCGCGAATAGCAGGGGGTAACGGTGCTTTTTGCAGAGCGTTGTAATCGTAAGATACCACCATGCCTTCCCCCCGCGCCGCAATTTTTTCGGCGGTATGGCTGACGATGACGTAATTCATCAAAAAGCGGTCTGCTTGCAGGTCAACGACCCGACACCCGACCGATACTGTATCGGGGTAGGTCAGCGGAAAACGATAGATACAATTCTGGCTGGCGAGAATTGGACCGATATTATGCTTTTCCATCTCCTCAAATATCCCGATGCTCTCAAAATATCTAATACGGGCGGATTCCCAATATTTGAGGTAATGAATGTTGTTGACATGACGAAAGGCATCCATATCCCCCCAATGGACGGGGAATTCAATGATCACAGGATAGGAGGCAAGCAGGTCGTTGAGGGTTGTAGTCATTGTTAGAGTAATGCTTTCAATGCCGCTTCTAATCGTTCGACATCTTCCCAACTATTGTACCCTTGAATCGAAATCCGAATGATCTGACGATCTTGCCAGGGGTAACAGGGAATTTCAATTCGGTACTCTTGATATAATTTTTGTTTAAACGCCACCACATCCGGCTGAGGAGGTAACCACATCGCCGCCAATTGATGGTAAAACCCTTGATCATCTTCATACAACGGCTCGGTTCCCATCAAATTACACAATAGGTGCATCGCGTTGCGGGTTATTTCGTGGCATTCACGGCGAACCGCATCCCAATTGTGCTCGGCTTGAAACTGAATGGCGGCGGGCACGGCGAAATAAGCGGCAAAGTCGTTCGTGCCGAAAAACTGCAACTTATTTAAGTACTCGGTGCCATATTCCAGCGATTTTTCTTCGCCCCATCCCCAACTCAGCAAAATCGGCTCTATCAGATGTTGTTGATCGCGTCGTGTGTAAAGAAAGGCAGAGCCTTTCGGAGCGCACAGCCATTTATGCAGGTTACCCGTATAAAAATCTACGCCGAGGGTTTCCATGTCTAATGGCACTTGACCCGGCGCATGAGCACCATCAATAAAAGTCAATATGCCTTCTGCCCGTGCCCGCTTCACGATTTTTTCAACAGGTAAACATAACGCTGTTGCCGAGGTAATATGACTAAGATAAATCAGTTTTGTACGCTCTGTGACCCCCTGCCATAACTCCTCTACAATCGTATCAGGGTCAACGGCAGGCAGGGCAATCGGTTGCTTTTTGTAGACAAACCCGTGCCGTTTTTCAAGGTAGGTCCACACATTGTTGCACGCCCCGTACTCGTGATCGGTGGTTAATACCTCATCCCCGGCTTTTAGATAATTCGCCACCAGCGACTGCCCGATCACATTGACCCCAAAAGTTGCATTCGGGATATAGACCACATCTTCAGGGTTCGCGCCGATATATGTCCCCAATGCGTTACGGGCGTTTTCAAACGCAGGGGTCAATGTTTCAATCATAAAGGCGACCGGTTGGCGTTCCAACATCAATTGCCATCGCTGATATTCTTCAAAAACGGGGCGAGGCGTTGCCCCGAACGAGCCATGATTTAGAAATGTTACAGTAGGGTCCAGCAAGAACAGCTCTTTCATCGCTACTCCTATCAATCGGATTACTATGGAATTAGTCGCTTAACGCCTGCCAATGCAATGGCAACGTTTGGCGCATATGTTCGTCTGCCACTACCCAGCGATGTCCTCCCTCTAAGATGGGGTTGTCAAAACCGTTCTGTACCCCTTGTGCCGCCAACTGTTCCAACAAATGAACACCACGATAAAAATTCGCATCGTTGGGTTCCGCCGATTCTGGTCCGAATTGAATGAACCATTCCAAACTTTGTATGGCGGCTGGGTCGGCGGCGCAAATGATGCTGGGGGCATTGTTGGCGGTGGCATGTTCAATATCACGGGGCGAGCCGAATGCCGGGGTGAAAAGTGCCATATCGAAGGTGTTGTCGCGGGGGTCGTCCAATTGGCAGGCGGGGGTCGTGTAAAAATACAATCCATCAAAGGCACCCACCGAGCCAAACATATCGGGATGCTGGGTGGCAATTTTGGTTGCCATAAAGCCGCCCATCGAAAAGCCATCTACCCCTCGTTGGCTGGGATCGGCACTCGTCGGGTAATGGCTATCTACATACGGGAGGAGTTCTTGGAGGAAATAATCCTCAAATCGTCCTGAACCGATGCCTGACGGTGCGTTATCGGGGGATTCCATATTTACCAACATGCCCGGCACGGAATTATCATCACTGCTCATCCCCGGAAAAACCAAAATCATGGGTCCCACTACGCCGCTTTCACGTAACGCTTCATAGACATCAATAACCGTTTGTCCCTGTCGGGAGGGGTCTTCGTCGGGATTGACCCATTCTTTCTCATGACCTCGAAAGAGATACAGCACAGGGTAGCCTTCATTGGCAGAGGGTTCGATGTCGGGTGGCACATAAATGAAAAAGGATTTTTCAATGCCAAGAATGGGGCTATCTAAGGATACTTTTTCAACACGGGGATCGAAAGGATGATCTGTTTCCGTAACACCCACCAACGGCGAAGCGGCGGATGAGGGAGTAGGTGTAGGTTGACCGGCGGTAGGCAATTTACAGGAAATCAGCATCCAACAGAGCAGAAACGGCAATAACAAACGCATTCCAAAGTCCTTTAAGGTCATGGGTGTACCCGATTGCCCAATCGTTGCAAGGCGGGCAATTCACCTAATACCAGAATCATCATTCCTGCCTTTAACATTACAGTTGGCGCGGGATGGAAATCTTTATCCCCGTTCTGAATTGCCATAATGATGTTCACATCAAATTGGGATTCGACTTCCCCAACACTCATACCATTCAATCGCGCCCCCGGACGAATCCCTAACCGTCCGATGGAAATCACCTCGCCGCTAATCGTAAAGGATTGTTGCACCTCTAAATCCAACGCCGCGCCCGCAAATACAGGGGCGGCAAGCGCGGAAGAACTATAGGCGGCATGGATGTCAAACGTCTCTTTCACCTTACGGGCAAGCGCGGCATCATACATTCGCATGATAATACGCGTATTCGGGTTCAAGTCGCGGCAATGGATGGCTGATTCCAGATTGGCAAGGTCATTATCCGTACATATAACAACCGAAGCGGCGGTTTCAATCCCTGCCTGCCGCAAGAGGTCATAATCTCTTACATCGCCTTCGATCACAGGAATGCCCCGTTTTGTCAAACGTTGTGTCGGGGCTTGCCGCAAATTTTGCTCTATCACTATTACATCTGCGCCCGCCTCTAAAAGTGTCAGAGCGACATTACTTCCGACCCGTCCGCCGCCACATACCACAATGGGGTGTTGACGGGGTGGACGCACCCATCCCGCTAACTTATAGAGAATGGGTAACTCTGCCAACGCCAGAACGGTCATTCCGCCTACCAATGCCCTGTCCGTAGCCGGATGCAAATCCCGTTTCTCCTCTTGAATCGCCATAATCAGACTTAAATCAAAAATTTCTTCAACCATCCCTACCGTCAACCCATCCAACCGCGACCCCGGTACCACTTTTAATCGTGCGACTGCCATCACTGTATCGCCCACATAAAAGGACTGCTGGATGTTTAAATCCAGTGCAACCCCGGCAAAGACGGGCGCGGCAAGCGCGGAAGAGCTGTAAGCTACCTCAATTTCAAACGTATCTTTGACTTTCTGCGCCAAATCGGCATCAAACATCCGCAAAACTATCCGAATTTGCTCATTCAATTCCCGGCAATGGATTGCCGATTCCAGATTTGCCAAATCATCATCAGTACAGACAACCACGGCGTTTGCCCGTTCAATCCCCGCTTGTTTCAACAATTCATAATCACGCACATCCCCTTGCAATACCACCAAATTTTGTTTGGCAAACCGCTCAATCGTTTCCTGACTAATGGTTTGTTCGATTAATACCACTTCTGAACCCGCTTCCGACAATCGCAACGCCACATTACTTCCGACCCGCCCGCCGCCACATACGACTACGTGATTGCTTAAGGTTCCCGCCAATGCGACTTTCCATGCTTGCCCTCGCGCCTGACGGTTAAACAGCAGGGTCAAAAAATTCACCAATCCCTGCCCTGCCAATAAAATCCCGACAAAGGGCATGAGGAAATAAAAAAGAATCAGCCAGTGGTTTTCGTCGGGAATGGGATAGGAGCCATCTATTACAGTCAGCGTGACGACCAGAAAGAGGGCTTCATCGAATGGCAAACGACCTGATGGTGTATCGGCGGGGTAAAAAAAGTAGAAAAGAGTGGCAACCGCAAGCGAAACGACCAAAAGAGCCACCAACGACCCCCAAAACTCGCGGAAGAGCAGGAAAGAATCGCGGAGCAGGGCGCGGATATAGCGGAAGATCCACGCAAACGGAGAGCGGTGCATACGCGCCATTCTAAGCGGTTGGGCACTTCTCGCCAAACCTCTTACAATACGGCGAAATGCAGAAAGCGGAAACAACGAACGGATATTCACTTAGCCATCCACAGGAGTAGACGTATGCAAAGCGCGATGGGGACGCTGACAGGACAACAGAAGGTCCGCCTGACCTACGGGCAATGGTACCCCGATGGGGACCCCAAAGCGGTGGTCTTAATTGTTCACGGCATGGGCGAACATATGGGGCGATACAAACATGTCATTGATACCCTTGTGGAGCGAGGCTATGCCTGTTTTGCGATTGACCATCGCGGCCACGGACAAAGCCAGGGAACCCGTGCCCATATCGAAAAATTTACCTACTATGTGGATGATTTAGAACTGCTCTACAAAACTGCTCATGAAAGCCATCCCACGCTCCCATTCTTTATGCTGGGGCATTCTTTGGGTGGGCTGATTACGGTACATTTTTTGTTGCGCCATCAAGATAAATTGCGCGGAGCCGTCATTAGTGCCCCGGCACTTGTGATTGGCGAAGATGCGTCGCCGATGTTGAAACGGGTTTCCCACTTTTTAATGCGCGTCGTACCGAAACTCCCTATCCTGCCACCCACCGGCGACAATATGCTTAGCCATGACCCCGATATTGACCGTCTTTGGAAAGAAGACCCGCTTACTTATGATGGCTCGGTGCGGGTCAGCATGGGGAACCAGATGATGATTGCGGCGGAAGCGGCATTACAACGCCTTCACGAAATCCGCCTACCTCTGTTATTGATGCACGGTACCGACGACAAAATGACCAACCCCAAAGGGTCGGAATTGTTTTATAAAGAAGCCCAAAGCAAAGACAAAACGATCAAGCTGTGGGATGATATGTACCACGAGATTTTTAACGAAGTTGGCAAATCAGAGGTGATTCAAGTTGCCGCCGACTGGCTGGATCAAAGAGTATAGAGTAGCGAGATAAGCACGGAGAGGGCAAACAAAATCGCGCCGCTCTCTAAAGGTGAACTATGGAGCTAGGACTTACCAACAAAGTAGCGTTTGTGGCGGGGGCAAGTAGTGGGCTGGGCAAAGCCGCCGCATTGGAATTGGCAAAAGAAGGGGCAAAGGTAGTTCTTTGTGCGCGGAGCGAAAGTACATTGCACGAAACTGCACAGGAAATCGCCACAGCAACCGGGGGGGCGGTGCTTCCCGTTGTTTGTGATGTTACCGACGAAGCACAGGTGCAACAGGCAATCACGACAACGGTTGACCATTTTGGCGGGTTGCATATTCTGGTTGCGAATGCGGGTGGTGCGCCAAGTGGTCGCTTCGGCGATTTGAACAATGATCAATGGGAACAGGCATTCCGTCTGAACTTTTTGAGCAATGTTAGCCTGATTCGCCATGCTCTCCCGCATATGCAATCCGCCGGATGGGGGCGGATTATTACCATCACCAGCATTTCGGTCAAGCAACCCATAGATAGTTTGTTGCTTAGCAATACCGTTCGCCCCGGCGTAGTCGGGCTGGTACGTTCCCTTGCTACGCAACTGGCAGGGCAAAACATCACTGTCAACAATGTCGCCCCCGGTTATACCCTTACGGAGCGGCTCCATCACATTTTTGAAGATGTGGCTCAGCAACAGGGGATTACCGAAGAACAGGCGGCGGCTGGCATTACCAAAGCGATTCCCATGGGGCGCATGGGGCAACCGGAAGAACAAGCCGCCGTAATTGCCTTTCTTGCCAGTACCCGTGCTTCCTTCATCACAGGGCAAACGATTTTGGTAGATGGTGGTGAGTTTCGTGGGTTGATGTAATCAATCTTTCTGCGACGATTAAAACGTAGGAGTTACCCTCGTTTCTCGCTCGAAGTGCGTCATTTCTAAACGATTAAAGCAAAACCGGGCTGGCGTTTGATGCCGCCCGGTTTTCTAATTTAGCAAGCCTAACGCTTTCTGCGGGTAAGGCGATTGCTGTTTTTAGCGATTTCAGCCATAATTCCCCGTTGTTTATTAAAATTCGGTGTGAGGTCGCGCCTCATCCCTCCCGTTCGCATTGAATGCATCCCTCAATTAGTACACGGTTACGCAAATTTACAGCCCCTTTTCCCCTTTCAACGCCTGTTATAGGCGTATTGGGTATTGTGCTTCTGTTGCTTGGGATTTTTACCATATGGCAAGCCAGACCCTTGCTCTTCTGGGGCTATAACCTACAACGGGCAGAAGCGTACCGTGCGGTTGCTTTGTCCTACCCCGAACCACGCCAATCCGATTCGATTCCCATTGAAACCAATGCTGAAGCCAACCGCGTTGCACTCGGGCATCTTGCCGCCGCTATTCAATGGCGACCTGATGACCCATTCGCCTATCGCCTTGCGGGGGAAAGTTACATCGCGGCAGGGGATTTGCTAAACGCCGTCAGTATTTTGGAAACAGGTTTAGAACAAAGCGGGGATGATATTTTAATCGGGTGGCAACTGGCACTTGCCTATGAGCAGATGTATCAGGCAACGGCAGAAACACCGGGCGAAAATCTGGCTCCTTTATTTGCCGATGTCACCCCTGATGCTCCCACCCTGCCAGTTGAAACCCCCTTCTGTTCCGGGAACGATGTCCGCTCTTGCTATAGCGGACTGGCAACCTTTACGCATCCCTATGCGGCGTTTCCCGATGGGGGCAACGTTACCGCCAGCACACTCTTTCTCCATCCCCCCGCCCGCGTAACCATTCCTTTGGAAGTGCCGACAGGGCAACCTGCACTCACTTTTCTAATGGGGTTAGACCCTCAAGCCATCTCATGGGGAACCGATGGTGCTACCTTCCAACTATGGGTAGTTGAGGAAAATGGCGGCATTTTACCTGTATATGAGCGCACGGTTATCGGGGGGGAACTGACGCAAGGGTGGGTTCCCGATAGTATAGATTTAACCCCGTGGGCAGGGGAATCTATTCAACTTGCACTGGGTACGACCGCAGGACCATTGGAGAATAATACAGGGGATTGGATTGGGTTTGGCAATATCTTTTTAACTGATGGAACTATCGCCGCCTATCGGGCATTACAAGCGGAAGGTAGGTTTCGTAACGCGGTTGAAAATGCCCCGATTCCGGCAACCCAACTGGTGGCGCGGGGGGACGAAGCCTTATATGCTTCGCGCTTTGATGAGGCGGCAAAGTGGTATCGTCGGGCAGAGTGGGCAGGCGAAGATGTCACCAGTACTCTTGCCTTTGCACAATTTTTGGAGACCCAGCAGAACGAAGGGTGGGACACGGCTCTACCGTTCTTGGAAATTGCGGTTAAGAAAGACCAAGGGTGGGGCAGTAACGTCAACCGTTTTTACACCTTTTTTAATTACGGACGTTGGTTGATTGATGAACAAGAATATTGGGAGGCTGAAGGGTATTTGCGCGTTGCATTGGCGATATTTCCTGAACCCGAACACGGCTTGTATCCGGCAGTTTCAGATGCTCATCGTTTTTTGGCAATAAGTTATGATAAACAGGGACGATTTCAAGAGGCGTTCGAACACGCTCAACAGTCAGTTTTCTATAACCCCAATTACAATCTGACACAATTTCAGTATGGCTATGCCTTATACCGCTTGGATCAAGCCCGATTGCCGGAGGTGGAACAGGCATTTGCGCGTTCATTGGAACTAAGTTCAAGTGCTAATGATTGGCAAACCATTATCTTGGCATGGTTGGAAGGCGGAAACAGTGAACAGGCGCAACGATACTGTGAAACGGCGTTAGAAACCTATAGCGTCGAACAACTGGGTTTTGCATGTTGGGAAGGAGATTTAGGGGCAAGTGCTACATTGTTTGGCGAGTACCAGGTGTTACTTGCAACCGGTGATGAAGATGGCGCGTATGCCCGGCTCGCGCAAGCGATTGAAAGCAACGGAGGCTGGAATAATGTCGGACAACGTTTCAATGCATGGTTCGCATGGACAGAATATTTGGTTGAAGAGGAAAGGTTTGAAGAGGCTGTAGTAGCCGGACAAACCGCTCTTTCTATACGCCCGGAATATATATCCGATTCCGCTACGAATTCCCTGAATAAATTTGTTGCTGAATCCTATGTCGGATTGTCCCAATATCAGGCGGCATTGCCTTATCTTGATGAAGTGATAAGCTATGGGGCTTCTCCATTTGATCATTTCTATTATGGTACGATTCTCTATCGTGCCAATCCTGCTAATTTGGCTGCTGTACGAGCCAAGTTTGAGGAAAGTTTAGAACTGGCGAACCCACTTCCCGAGATGAGAATAAGAATGATTGACTTCTGGTATGAAATGGGGGAAGTTGAAGAAGCCGCCGTACTTTGTACCTTGACTACGCTTACTGATACAGAGGAAGCCCTTTGTATTCCCGATGGTGCCACCGATTCCAGTGGTGCTTTGTATAGTTCCTATCTAGAGTGGGAGGAATCGGATCGAGAAGAAGCAACACCTTACTTAGAAGCGGCGGTGACATTGGACGGTGGATGGCAACGGATGGCATACCGCCATAATGCCTGGGCGGAGTGGGGCAGAGTTCTGCAATCCGAAGGAAATTATACAGATGCAATCCTTGCCTATGAAACCTCGCTTGATGCCGCCGACCTACTGGTACGCGATGATGCACTATCTATTGTGGAAGGATTATTAGGGCTGGCGTATCTGTCAGAAGGAGAGATTGACTCCGCTATTGACGCTTTTGAGAATGCCATTGCGTTGGATGACGAAAATGCGTTTGCGTATATTAATCTCGCCCGTACGCTCTATGACCAGGACAACAGGGACCTAACCCGTCCACGCGAATTGTTAGCAACCGCCTTAGAAGTTGCGCCCGATGATGTAGAGGTATGGCGGAGCGTCATTGGCTTCTGGTCGTTTGTGAACCAACCTGCGGAAGTGGCATTATTATGTGCGGAAGCATCGCCGGAAATTCGCAATGCGATTGGTGGTGTATGTTGGGATGGTATGGGAACCCCCAGTCGTGAATCCTTTAATCAATACGTTGTTTTGCTTCCAACTGACCAGACTGCGGCAATTGAATACCTTGAAGCCGCCATTACCACGGATGGCGGGTGGCTAAACGGGCTACAACGATTTACGGGATGGTATTATTGGGGTGTCCATTTGCTGAATACCCAGCGCACCGAAGAAGCGGTAACAGCGTTTGAAATGGCAATAAGCATTGCTCCGAATACGCTTTCGGAACGCTTGCATTCAGAGGCATATCGCCAATGGGGTGTTGCTCTGTATTCACTGGGAGAATACGCGACAGCTTTAACCCACGTTGAAACTGCGATTTCCATTGATGATACCAATGCCCTTGCCTATTTGCTTCAAGGTCAATTGATATATCAAATTGACTCTAATCGCCGCGCTGACACCATTATGGCATTTGAAGAAGCGGTGCGGTTGGAGCCTGATAACAGCGCGATTTGGAGTGCGCAGGCAATTTTCTGGTTGGAACAAGAGGAACAGGATGAACTTCTGGGGCTTTGTACTGCCGCCCCCACGGAAATGCAATCTGCTATAGACCTCCAATGTTGGGATGGAACTACACCTCCAAGTATGGTCTACTATCGGGAATTTACCACCGAACGTACGAACGGAAACACCGAAGCGGCATTTGTGGCATTGGAAAGTGCCATTGAAATCAATGATGGGTGGGCTAATACCACCACACGCTATCTGGCATGGCGGGCGTGGGCGGCACGGTTGTGGGAAGTCGGACGCGATGCCGATGCAGTCACAGCCTATCAAACCACGTTTGAGATTGCCCCCGAAACGGTTTCGCCTTCGTTATTATCGGACGATTACTTCATTATGGGGTTGTCGTTGGTTGCCCTGGAACGCACGGACGACGCATTAGAAGCCTACCGCCAATCCGTAACACTCAATTCTAATAACCCGTGGGCACGGCTTAATTATGGCTATACGCTTTATACATCGGATCCCGCCAATAAAGTTCCGGTTGTTGAACAATTTACTGCCGCCCTAACAAATGCACCTGAGCAATTGGTGGTATGGGAAAGTATTATTAAATTCTGGCAAACCAGAGGTGAAACCGAAGAAGCCGCTAACGTTTGCCGGGAAGCCGAAAGCAGTGCCTTTGTTGCGGAGTTGGCACCTCTTTGTAACCCCTCATGATCTCACGGTTCCGTAATCAATTGGCATACGTTGTGGGGGGCGTTGCCAATAGCTTTGCTCTTTTTCTGCTTATTCCATATCTGGTATTGCGCCTCTCCCCTACCGAATACGGTATTTGGAGTCTTTTTGAAGTGATGACTTTGTTCATCACCATGGTCACGGTTGGAGGGCAGGATGTAGGTTTAATGCGAGTATATTGGGGCGAGAATGCCGCCCCGCCTCGCCCTCTTATAGGAACCGTTCTGATTGGCGCGCTGGGAATAAGCATCCTTATTTCAATTATGGGTATTCTGCTTATTTCTTATCCACCGCTATTTACGTGGCTGACACAAACTTTTCCCATTGAATTCACCTCTTATATGTTGATGCTCGTTTTATTCATCGGGGTCATGGAAGGGATGTTTAACCTGATATTAGGTGTCCTTAGGGTGCGGGAACAGGCGGTTTCCTATGTAACTTTTTCCTTTGGTCGCATGCTTCTGTTTTTGATTTTGGTGGTGTTTTGGGTCGAGAACGGTGGTGGATTAGAAGGAGCCTTGACCGGTAGGTTAAGTGCGGCAGTGGTCGGGCTGGTGGTCGGGTTTTTGATGATTCTGCCTCATTTCGATTGGGTATGGCATCGCCCTATGTGGCT
This sequence comes from uncultured Ardenticatenales bacterium, assembly GCA_966690745.1. Taxonomy (GTDB): domain Bacteria; phylum Chloroflexota; class Anaerolineae; order Ardenticatenales; family Ardenticatenaceae; genus CBKYSX01. The sequence goes on along the minus strand of CBKYSX010000029.1, from coordinate 418 downwards.
ACGGGTTATTCGTTATGGCTTGCCCTTATTACCTACCCATATTGCCACCTATATATTGCTGGCATCGGACCGCTATATCTTGACAGCGTTTACTTCCGGTGCCACGGTTGCCGCTTATAGTTTTATGTACAAACTGGCAACTACATTAGATATTGTGGTGATTCGCCCCTTTGCGTTGGAGTGGGCGCAGCGCCGTTTTACCATCGCCGCCAGCTCCACAGCACATCAGGGCTTTAATCGGGTTTTGCTCTTGTTCCTTTGGGTTTCTCTTGCCTTTGCCTTGCTGATATTTGCAGGCACACGATTCATTTATACATGGCTTGATAACCCCGCCTATACTGCCGGAATGGAATATGTACCTGTAATTCTTTTAGGGTTTGTTGCTTATGGACTGAGTTATCCTCTTAACCTTGGGATG
>CBKYSX010000028.1:0-14152 GCA_966690745.1 uncultured Ardenticatenales bacterium | reverse complement strand
CACGGCATGACCGTGCTAAAAGAACAAAACCCCGTTGGGGTTGCAATCCCATAGGGATTTTGTGCTCTTAGCACGGGTGCTTCAGCCCCGTGAACCTCGTGCCATCCCCAACCCAATACCAACCTTATTCGCGGAGTGGTCATTACAGCCATGAAGACGCACATTCCATTCCTCCAAACCATCACCATCCGTACTGCCTTTGTCGTTGTTGTGTTGTCTATGCTATTGGGTTTGGTCGGGTGCGGTAGCACTACCACCCGCGAAACCCCGCCGGAACCGGAAACCGTTTACAACGATATTGAGAGCCTGACAAATGGAATGGCACTACTGGTCATGCCCACCGAAGCGCAATGGATTGAATATCAACGGGGAACCTCTACGATAGATATAGGTCCGAGTGACCTTGCCCTGCTTGCGGTGATGCGCTTTGACGAAGAAGACCTAGTGCAGGTACGGGAACAATTAACCGAGCCGCGCCCGGGCACCAGTGTAGAAGCCGATTTTGTCCGTGAATGGTTCCCCGCCGAAGTGAAAAATGCCTTTACCCCCAATCAACTCAATGGCTTCTTAGAGGTCAATGTGCCCGTCTATAACGCCACGCCCTTCTATTCCGGCTCTTATCAGAACGGCTATGCCATCATTATTGGTGACTACGTCCTGATTTCGATGTACACGATGTAATTTTTTATCCGCGCCAATCCCCCCCGCGAACTTTACATGAGCAACGAGTACGTTCAATCCAACTACGAAGCTTTAGACACCATCGCCCAACGTTTTGGCAAACAAGCCGAATTGACCGCACAGATGTTGCAACGGTTGAAACAACAAAGCGAAAAACTGCGTTCTACCTGGGAAGGCAGAGCCGCCGATGCCTTCACCCGCGAAATGACCACCGTTTTACTGCCCGGTGTTAAACGGCTCCATCAGGCGCACGTACAGGCACGCGCCACCGTCCTTGCGATCAAACAAACGATGGAAACCGCCGAAAGTGAAGCCGCCGGGCTGTTCCGCGGCACATCTGATGGTGGAAGTAGCGGCGGTGGGTTTAGCGGCGCGATGGTGGATGGCGTTGCCAATACAGGTGGCGGCTTCAGCAGTACGGTTGCCGATGGCGCAGGCGGAAGCGGTGGTTTTGGTGGCGCGATTCCCGCAAGCATGGGGGGTGGCGGCGCAGGTGGTGGGTTTAGCAATGCGGTTTTTGACGGAGCCACCGATGGCGGTATGGGCGGCACGTTCGTACGGGCGGCGAGCTTTACAACGCCCGAAGGCGGTATGGGGGGCGGTGGCTTGGAAAATGGGTCAGGGGATGGCGGCGGGGGAGATACTTCCACCGATGCTACCTCAACAACCACAACGCAAAACGAACCCACGATTACCTTTGGTGCCCGCGCCAATCAAGATGTGGTATCCGAACATTCCCGTGGTGTATTAAGCGATATTCTTGAAGAGTCGGGCAATTCCAGTGCAACCATTACGAGTACTGCCCGCACCGTTGAAGACCAGGCGCGAATTATGTACGGTAATATTGAGCGGGATGGGGTTGCCGAACAAAAACGGCTCTATGGCTCAAATGGGGATAAAGTCATTGATGCCTATGTTGCCGCCAAAGCCGAAGGCTTGGATGAAATGGGCATCCGTACCCGTATGGTAGAAAAAATCAATGAATTGGGACCCACCAATGTTTCCAAGCACCTTGCTGACCCCAATGTGCTGAATGTGATAGATGTGTCGCCCAATTCGATAGCGGACCGGGAGGCATTTGAAGCCGCCGTTCGTGCCGACCCCCGCGTTTCAAAATTCTTAACTCCGAGTGATGGCGACCCTGCCTATCACATCGAGATTCCGCAACCCCAACCGGCGGAAACAACCCCCTAAAACAAGCAACTGCCATAAAAGAGGGAACCCTATGACTTTGTAAAGTCATAAGGTTCCCTCTTTGGTTTTACTCGTTCCCATCTCCATCAAAGGTTTGGGAGAGTTTTTCAAGGTTCAGGCTCCGCGCTGAGGCTTTAAATATCTCGCTATAGGTTCCGTCCCGATGGTACAGCTCTTCGTGCGTACCATGTTCCACCACGCGCCCCTCTTTCAGCACATAAATAATATCCGAATCCACAATCTGAGCGATGCTGTGGGAAATCACCACCACCGTGCGATCTTCCTTGATCGCATCCAAGCTATTTTTGATTTGTTCGGTGGCAATCGCATCCAAACTGGCAGTCGGTTCATCCAGAAAGATAATCGGCGGATTTTTGAGGAAGAGGCGGGCGATGGCAATCCGTTGCTGCTGTCCGCCCGATAACAATGAAGCATCCGATTCATACTGCATCGGCAATCCCATAATCTGGTCATGTAAATAGGCTTGCTTTGCGGCGGTTTGGATTTCCTCAAAGGTGGCGTTGATATCCCCGTAACGAATGTTCTCTTCAATAGAGCCTTTGAAAATATGGTTTTTCTGTAGCACCAGCCCGATGGCGCGGCGCAAATCATCAATCTTGTACTCGGAAAGAGGTTTGCCATCTAGTAGAATCGTCCCGGTGGTGGGGTTATAAAAACGGGTGAGCAAATTAAGTAAGGTAGACTTTCCTGCCCCGGACAACCCGACAAAAGCAACCGTTTTGCCGTGCGGAATCGTCATATTGACATGAAACAATGCCTGTGTCCCGTTGGGGTAGGTGAAGTTCACATCCCGTAATTCAAACGTGCCTTTCAGCGCGGTAATACCCACCGTGCCGCCCGTTTCTATCTGGTCATCGGCATCCAGAATTTGGAAATAGCCCTCTGCCCAGGTCAGCACCTCATTCATTTCATCATAAATACGATGCAACTGGCGAATCGGGGCGGAGACATTATTGAATAAGAGAATGTGGAACATAATTGCACCGATGGTCATTTGCTGATCCAGCACCAGATAAGCGGTCAGAATGATAATCAGCACCACCCCGATTCGTTCCACAAAATTTTTCAGCGCATCAAAAGTAAAGTTGGTCTGCCGTTGGCTCAATTGCGCCGTAATCAAATTGTCCAACAATTGGTCTTGTTTCTCTTTTTCGTATCGCTCCCGTACAAAGGATTTAATCACCACAATCGAACTAATAATATTGTAAAGCCCGTTATTTCGATCTTCGCGTAGGGTGCGAAGCCCGCGTCGCACTCCTTTTAACATTCCCGCTTGTCGGGCACTGAGTAAAAAGTAAACCGGCAACACCAATGCCGCCAGCAACCCCACATAAAAATTAGCGGAAAACATGACCAGCAAGGCAATAATCGCGTTGGTAAAAAGGGGCAAAATATCAATGAAAATGCTCTGCACCATCCGGGTCAAACTTTCGGCTCCCCGCTCAATGCGGGTTTGTACGGTTCCCGTCTGGTTGTCGGAATCGGTGAAAAAGGCGAGGCGGTAGGTGAGGATTTTTTCCACCGCAAATTGCGACAGGCGGCTGGACACATTCACCCGGATTTTTTCCCCGTACAGGCTTTGCCCGTAGCGCAACCCCGTATTCAGAATTTCAGTTCCAAACAGAATCACACTAATAAAAATCAATAGGGAGCCGCCCTGTGCGGCGTTCATCCCCTGATTGGAGAGAATTTCGATGCTGTCTACGGTATACCGTAGCACAATCGGGTTGACCTGCGCCGCCAACGCGCTTAGAAAAGTCAAGGTTAACGAGATAATGACCCATGTTCGATACGGCGCAACGAAGGGCATTAACCGTCGAATAATGTCCCATAGACTCATGAATTTTCACCCTTTGGAATACATTAGGAGTTAAGCAGTTGAGGTTAAAAATAATTCCCGCCGTGAATTATTTTTAACCTCGTTTCTCGCTTGAAGTGCGTAACTTCTATACATAGAGAAGGTAAGTATAGCCATAGTAAACAAGCTGCCTACCTCATCGTATTTTATATGGGCTTGGTGCCCCGATAACGTCATGATAACGACCAATAGACGCAGTGAATCAAGGCAATTGGCAATACGGGACACAGGGCAATCTCTGAATGGGTGGGGTTGGGTGACGGGATTCGTCACCCAACCGGGTTAGGTTGTAGAAAAAAGTGGGATTGGATTACGCCGCTTTGGGTTCGGCGGGGGTTGCAGGCGGAGCGTTTTTCGTGCGTTGATAGAGGAAGACCCCGACCGCAATAATGATGGCAAGTAGAATCAGAAGGGCAATGATGTTGTGCATAATCATCGCAATAACCACCGTAATGATGGTCAGCACCAGCGACAAGCCGAAGGTGATAAAGCCGATGAGATTGCGGCTAACTTTGCCGAAGATCGGCACCACATCCAGGAAGGTTGAAAGCGGACCACTGACCAAGCCCATACCAATCCACATCATGAAGAAGCCAACGATGCGGAAAATCCAGCCGGTGGTCTGGTAACTGCTATGCAGAGCATCAATCCCGCTTTGACGGTCGCCCGCATGAGCAAGGTAGAGTTGATCATCGCCACGCATGAAGGGCACCAACGCACTCCCTTCTTGTTTGGCAAAGGTGGTCACATTTTGCCCGCTCGGAACGCCGGAGAAGCTAATCCGCACATCGCCGACGCGAGGGGTGTTGGCAGAACCATTGCGGAGGTAGAGGAAATTGCTATTGACCTGCCCGCGCACCCCGTTCGACAACATATCATTACTTAGTGCGACATCCCGCGAGGAAGGCAGGGAAAGCGAGTCCAGGTTGACACTAAACGCACCCACTGTTGCCGAAGGAGCGGTAAACGAGGCTTCCTCAATATTGAGTGCAGGGTTCTCATGTCCTTGCGGTACTTCAAAGTTACTGGAATTGGCGGGATTGGAAGTCCACCCCATTTCATAGGTATACTCGGTAGTCGTAGTTTCGCTACCGCCAAGATTGGTTTCGCTGGTGGAACTGGTGCGTTCAATCCACGAATACATTTCCACTTCCCGTTCCAACGTCAGGTAATCACCGGGGCGCAGATAGTCCGGGTCGCCCAACGGCTCGCTTGCCGCCAATACCCCTGACGCGGCAACCAATTTGCCTTCGTTCGCGGGGTCTACCGATGCCGCCGAAATGGCTACGCTATCATCGGCGATTGTGGAAAGGTCAGTGCGTCCTTCATTGTTCCATAGCACAAAAAAGGATCCGATAAACAACCCGATACCGAACAACACGCCGACAAATGACCCCATAATGCGGGATAACCATCCCTGGGTCGTGGTTCTAACAACTCGATTGGACATAGGAGGCTCCTTCTTCCTACCGGGGGCAGGTTCCCAACCCGCCCTGTTCGTCGCCCTGCGAGCGATGGTGGCATATGGCGACCGTGCCACCCTTACAATCCTAATGGATATATGGCAGAAAGCACAAGTACCCGTTGCAAGCCCGGTTCCGTTGTAATGCTCACCTTGCTCCATAACTACATATCACTTCAAACACGCTTAGACCTCACGTTGGCAATGATATATTCAGAAAGTGCCTACCGTTGCAGGGACAGGATGGATCGGATAAAGGAACAACAGGTATGGATAAGAAGATGGTGCTCCGGGGAAACAACACAAGTCGTACTCCGGCAAACAGCAACGGCATCAAAAAAGCCCCGTCTTTCCTGACGGGGCTTTTTTGAATGTGGCATATCTTACCCGTAAGGCTCAATTTCCAGCATGGTGTTTAGCCCTAACCGCACAATCGTACTGCCTTCTAAGGGTACGGTTTGGTCGGCGGTAAGCGTAAGGTCGCGCACGGTGGTTCCGTTGCGGCTCTTGTTGTCGGTAATGTAAAACTGCCCACTTTTCATGGTAATGGTGGCATGCTCGCGGGACATCTGGGGGTCGTTGAGCCACAACCCACGTCCGAAAACATAAGGGAAGGTATCAATAATTTGTTCTGTGTTCGGTTGCATCCCCGGCGATTCAATGACCCGAATCCGCAAACGCATCCGACGCGCAGGCGCGGCGACAGGCGCGGCATAAACCGGACGCGGCTGTGCTACAGCACCGCCATAGATTTCCACGGTTTGGTCTACGGGTGGGCGATAGCTGGGCAAATCGGGCGGGGCAGGGCGGTTTCGTATAATCAGGAACACCACGGCTCCACTAATCACAAAAATAATTAAGATGGGAATCAGAGGGTTCGTCGTCATCGCCTCCATGATTTGATCCATCATACCCGGCGGTGGGGGCGGTACAGGCTTAAAGCCTTCAAATACCTGTTGGAAGCTCTGGTTATCGCGGGAGGTGAGGTTAATCGTTACCTTGTATTCGGGAGCTTCGCCCGTACTCCCATCCCCCCCACTCCGCATAGCGGCGGGCAGAGGCATTTCCAGACGGGGCGGGTTAGGGAAGATAGAGGGCGGAATATCCGCCACCCGTTGCCCGCCACTGTTGACAATGAAGCCGTTGTAGCTAATTACCCTCTGCGGTTGCTCCACATTCAGAATGACAACCAGACGGTCATTGGCGTAATCGGCGTTCACCGATTCGATGGTGAAATTGAGGGTGTTGCCTTCGGGAGTGAATTGAAACTCGCGGCTGGCAAGCACCGATGGTTCTTCGTTGGAACCGACATCACTTTGCCGTTCCACAAGATTGCCCACCAAATCCAACGCCCGAATTTTGATCAGATATTTTCCGGCATCACCCAGCCGCCCTGCGTCAAATTCAATTGCAAGGTTGGGGCGACCGCCGGGGTTAATGAGCTCATCAATCACAAGCGTTCCCGCTTCACTTTCCACATTCAGAATGACCCGTTGAATGCGATCGGGACGGTCTATCGCCAGCCCGATTTGATAGCGGTTGTTCGCCTGGTCAAAAGTTAGCCCGGTAATTTCAATCCGCACCGGCTGATTGTTTTGCATCGGCGGTACGAAAGATTCTGCCGCGTTGACCGAAAACGGTGACAGCACCGAAAGGACGCAGAGTGCGAGAAATAGGAGCAGTGGACGGATGCCGAACATACGTTAGTGCCTCAATGGGTCGCAATCCGTGAAAAACGGGAGTGGAGGTGAATGGACATGGTGGGGAATAAACGCCCCACCGTGCCACTTTTGCAATTAGAAACAGCCCGTATCCCGCGTTACATTGTGGGTCGGGTACTCATAGTATAACACAGGATGACAAGAGGGCTTACTTCGCTATCCGTAATCGCTTCCTTCTTTTCGCCATTCATGAACAGTGTTAGAAGTTACGCATCTTATAAGGAAAAACGCGGCTGAAACTATAAACGGCGACCCCTTTTGAGGATCGCCGCTTAGATGTGTACGTGTGCGTAGCCCTATACCGGATATTTCATGGAATAGCCAATGGGCATGAGTGCATCAGTGATGGTTTCCTGCGTGGTGGCTTCATCATCATAGGTCAGGGTAAGAATCCCATTCTCCACGGACCATTCCCGAATCCCTTGCAGATGGCGCATCACATTCTCGATTGCCTCCACGGTGCGTACTTCGGATGGGTTTGCAACAACCGTAATATATGCCATGGGTGATTTTCCTTTCTGTAAATTCTCTTTGTTTATGGGAGGTTGGAAAAGTATAGCCAACTTTTCTGCATAAATCGAATCACTACGCGAAAAAGACGGAATTTCTAATATTGGCTATACTTTTTTTCTGACCCATAGCGTGAAAGGAGTACGACCCATGAGTGATGTTCTCGACAATTTAGAAGTAATTAACAACAAAGATGCCCGCCGTTTTGAAGTGTCCCTGAATGGCAAAGTTGCCATGATTCAATACCTGCTGACCAACCATCTGATCGTTTTTACCCATACGGAAGTGCCGTCCGAATTTGAAGGGATGGGTATTGCAGGCAAAATGGCAAAAACCGCATTGGACTATGCCCGCGAGGCAGGGATTCAAGTGCAACCGCTTTGCCCCTTCATCGCCGCCTATATTCGTCGCCACCCGGAATATCAGGATTTGGTGTGGCAATTTTGCTTCGTTAATAGCCAAACAGCATCCCTGGTGCATGAACGATGCTAAACTGAACATCCTGTTCATGCACTATAGAACCCCTATGAACCACCCACTCCTCGCCCGTGCCCACGCCGAAGGCACTCCTTTGATTGATGGTACTACCGCCACCTTTATCTGGCAGGGGGTACAAGCCCCCTATCTGAAAGGGGATTTTTCGTCATGGCAGGTATCAGGGGCACCACAGCCTGAAAAAATTGAAGAGGGGTTGTGGCAGTACACCTTAACCCTGCCTGAAGATGCCTATGTGGAATATGCCTTCTTTGGAGAAGTGGATTCAGATAATAGCCGCCTGCCCGACCCCTTCAATCCCCGTCTGATTTTTAACGGGGTGGAGCACGACAATCATTATTTCGGGATGCCTGGTTATCGCGCTACGCCTCTCACCCACTACCAACGGGGCACAGCACGGGGCAAGATTATCCGCCATCGCATGACGAAGTATGACCTTGCGCTGGGAAAAAGGCGTGACTTATGGCTCTACCAACCCCCCACCCCCGACCCGGTGCCATTGTTGGTGGTCTATGATGGTACGGATTATTACCGTCGCGCCCGGTTGAATGTCATTGTAGATAATCTGATTGCCCGACAGCAGATGGCTCCGGTAGCGATGGCAATGATTGACCATGCCGGGGAGTACCGTTTCGCGGAATACCACGCCCCCGAAGCCACCTTGTTCACCGTAGCGCGGGTGTATGAGATTGCCCGCACTCATCTCAATTTGTTGGACATAAGCGAACACCATAACGAATATGGCGTAATGGGCGCATCGCTGGGTGGGCTGATGGCATTGTATACCGGGGTGCGAATACCACAGTATGTAGGGAAAGTGTTATCGCAGGCAGGAGGATTTGATATTTGCCCTGCACCAGGGGTGGAATCCTTGATGCACCAATTGGTGCGGCTCTTGCCTACTCAACCGCTTCGTATCTGGCAGGATTGTGGCACGTTGGATTGGTTATTGGAAAGTAACCGTGCCATGCGAACCGTATTAGAAGCCAAAGGGTATGACCTGACCTATCGCGAGTACAACGCAGGGCATAATTTTACAGCATGGCGGGATGTTCTGCCCGAAGCCCTGACAACTTTGTATCCGCCCGTTTAACGAAGAGCTACTATCGTTTTTTTACGAAAAAGAGCGTGGCAATGCCACGCTCTTTTTTTAAGGAATTTATTTTACTTTTTGAATTGGACAGCGATTTGTTTGGGTTGGGCTTTGGCGACTTTTGGCAGTGTTAGGGTCAGAATGCCATTATCGTATTCTGCCATCACCCCTTCATCATCCACCGCTTCCGGCAAACGCACACTGCGGGTGTATTTCCCGTAGAAGTTTTCTTGCATCAACACCCGCGATTTGGGCGTTTCGCTATGGTTGCCCTTGCCATTCCCGTTGCTTTCGGTAGCGTTGCGAATGGGGGTTTTGGGACGCACTTCCGCACTAATGGTCAACACCCCATCATGCAACCGCACCTGAACACTGTCGGGGTCTGCACCCGGAATCGCAGAAAGAATACGATATCCGGTATCATCTTCATGAATATCAAGGGGCATTGCGCTCCCCTCGTTGAACGGTCGCCGCGTGTCATCAAACATGCGGTCCAGGACGTTCTGCATTGCCACCATCTCACGAACGGGATTCCATCGTGCTATACCCATACGATCCTCCTTTGGTGATTGCTTCTGGTCTTCGCTTTGTTTAATGTCCCGGTGTTGTTTTAGCACTCTCAACTACCGAGTGCTAATATTGTAATAAACCTGATTTGAATTGTCAAGAGGGTTGTAAAGAAAATTTAGCAATTCTTTAGGAGAAAAAGGGCTTTTCTTACGCTCTAAACCATGCTACGCTAAGGCGTATACCTACTATTACGGATACGTACCCATAATCCGCTATTTACGGAGCCGCCTTATGTCCCCTCGTGGCACGTTTGACCACCAACTCAATACTTTAGCCCATCGTGTTGTCCGCATGGGTAGCCTTGTAGAAGAGGCAATTGAACTCGCTTTGAATGCCCTTCTACAACGGGATACACCGCTTGCCCATCGTGTCCTCCGCGCCGACGACGATGTAAACGCCATGCGCTTTCAGATTGAGGAAGAAAGCTACACCCTGTTGGCGTTGCAACAACCCCTTGCACGGGATTTACGCGTGGTGTCGGCGGCAATTACGGCGGCAGTCAATTTGGAGCGAATCGGCGACCATGCAGTGGCAATTGCGGTGTTGGCGCGTAAGTTAAATCAAGAAACGGAATTGAAGGCTCCGGTCCATATTGCACGGATGGGGCAAGTCGCACGTTCGATGCTCCGCCAATCGTTGGATGCCTATATTTCTTATGATACCGCATTGGCAACCGATGTTGCCAACGAAGATGCCCAGCTCAACCAATTAAAGGAAGAGTGTGTGCAACAGTTGCTCAATACCATGAGCGGTAACCCTACCTGTATCCGCCAGGGGACCTATTTAATCTGGGTTTCTCACCGTTTGGAGCGAATCGGGGATTGTGTCAAAAATATCTGCGAACGCACGGTCTATATTACGACAAACGAACTTTTTGATTTCGACCGCCACCCCACCGATGAGTTTGATGTGGAGCTGAGCGAAGAGGATATGAAAGAGGAGGACACCCCATGAACTGGGACAGCTTGAAAACGGCTTTTAGCAAGGCGTTTCAGAACAATACCACTACCGCCATTGTTGGTTCCGGAACCCTTGTCACCGATACCCTCAAAGTGCATGATTTTGACCGGATTGTGGCGGAGGGCGGCTTTACCCTGAATGCCACCCAATCGGGCACAGAATCGGTGACGGTGACGACAGACGATAACATCCGCCCCCATCTAACGATTGAAGTGGTTGATCGCACCCTTTATCTAAAACCCAAAGAGGACGGCACATTACGCCCGACAACTCTGATTTATGAAGTGTATTGCACGGCTCTAAATCATGTCATCTTGAATGGCAGTGCAACGGGAAACCTTGCTCATCTCTCGGCAACCTCATTGACGCTCCAAAGCAACGGGTCGGGACGTTTATCCTGTCAGGGGCACGTTGAAACCTTATCGCTCGATATTAACGGCTCCGGCTCTTGGGATGCCGGGGAGTTGGTGGCGCACAGTGCCACGATTTCGATTGCGGGAGCGGGCGATGTTTCCGTCCATGCCACGCATCAACTATCCATTTCAATTGCAGGGGCAGGCAGTGTCACCTATGTAGGCGATCCCGCCGTTCATAAATCTATTATGGGCACGGGCAGTGTAAAGCGAGCATAAACCCACCCCAGGTTGTTCTTATGTCAATAGAAAATCCTAACATATCTGCCCCACCTCCTCTACCGTTTGATGATGGAGAGGATGAAGATGGCGGCGAACGCGGCTTGACCACGGATGAGTACACTGACCGCACAGGGTATACATCTTCATTTTTGGGGCGGGGTCATATCGTGCCCCTCCCCCGCCCCACTGCTACCCTCCGCCCGCATGTCTTAAAATTTGAAACGGTGAACGGGCAAGACAATCTGTTACGTTATACCCATTTTTCGGTGATGATGCACCGTCCGCGCCGGATGTGTATTTTTAGCGCGGTTAATATTGACGGGCTGGTGGAAAAAGCCGATGTGGACAGTCGCCCATCATGGCGATATGACCCGCGCATTCCCCGCGATTTTCAGATTAAGGGGGAATGTTACGGGCGCGAAACCGATGGCAAGTTTAGCCGGGGGCACATGACCCGCCGCGAAGACCCCAATTGGGGCGAACTTGCCCTTGCCGAAGCCGCCAACCGCGACACCTTCCATGTCACCAATGCCTGCCCCCAATGGCAACCCTTTAATGCCGGTGTCTGGCTAGGGCTGGAGGATTACGCCCTGCACAATGCCCGCGAACGGGATATACGCATCTCGGTCTTTACCGGACCGGTGTTGAAAGAAGATGACCCGCTTTTTTTCGGGGTGGCAGTACCGCTTGCCTTCTGGAAAATTATCGCCTTTATTCACAACAAAACCAACAAACTCTCGGCAACGGGCTACTTATTGCAAGCCGAACTACCGGAAGTACGAGATTTGGAAGGCGACCCCTTCGGACCGTACAAAACGTATCAACGCTCCATTGAAGAAATCGAAGAATTAACCCACCTTTCGTTCGGGCGCATCACCGCCCTTGACCCCCTCTTTGGCACCCGCAATATTGACCTGCAACCGTTAGGAGATTTTGACGAGATTCAGTTGGTGTAATAGCGAAAAGGGAAATGAGAAACGAGAAAATGAGTACCCCTATCTCTTTCTCTGCTATACTTCCAACACCCGCTACGCCCTTGTTGGAAGAACTATGTCCGCCATTCCTAAACCATACATCACCCCCTCCCACTATCTGCAATCAGAGCAATCCGCCACCAGTCGCCATGAATATATCAATGGTGAAATATATGCGATGGCGGGCGCGAGTGCCGACCACATTCAGATTACGCTCAATGTGCCTTTAGCCCTCGCCGCCCATCTGTATGCCAAAGGGTGTGATATTTATACGACAGAGATGCGTGTTAAATGTACGCCCACCGGAGCCTATTTTTACCCGGATGTGGTGGTTGTGTGTGGCGGAAAACAGATAGAAGCCCAACAGAGCGAAACTCTCCTTAATCTTACCATTATTATTGAAGTGTTATCTATCAGAGTCTACAATGAATTATGACCGTGGGGTTAAATGGGTACATTACCAAAAAAGTGAAACCTTAAAAGAATATCTCCTTGTTAGCCAGACACAACCCTACGTTGAACACTTTATCCGCCAATCGGATGGGACATGGCAATATCTGAGCCATGAGGGATTGGATACCGTTATTCACTTTCCAACCCTTGGGCTTGATTTGCCCTTACGCTCCCTCTATCAACGGGTAACTTTTGGCTAAATCCTCTCCGTTCGCACCTTCCGTGTATACTGAAGAGAAATGAGGAATGAGAAAACAACCCTCTCCTGATAATTTTCTCGTTTCTCTTTACTCCTTTCTCATTTCCTGGAATCCCTATGACCCGCACCGAACGGCTGGACTATCTCATTCGTCTTTTTCAACAATACCCTGATGGGTTCACGGTACAAGAGTTGGCAACCCACTTTGAGGTGACACCGCGTACCATTCACGGCTATTTACAGACCTTGCAAAGCGAGCCGTATTATCTGAACCTGATCAGCGAGAATCGCAAATGGCGGCTGACCGAGGGGCATCATTACGAGTTGCCGCCCCTCTACGTAACCCGTGATGAAGCCATCGCGCTCTTTCTGGCGGGGCGGCTGTTGGCGCGGCACAGCGACGAGCATAACCCCCATATCGTGCAATCGCTGAAAAAATTGGGGGGAATTCTACCGGGGCATCTGGGGCAACTGGTCTACCGTTCCGCCGAAGCCCTTACCTATCGCCACGAACGTCCGCGTCTGACCAATGTGTTACACACGGTCACGCTGGGCTGGTTTTTACAACGGCAGGTGCATATCCGCTATTACAACAGCAAACGAGACATCAGCGAAACGACGCTTAGCCCCTATATGCTGGAGCCTTCCAGTTACGGCTTGTCTACCTATATCATCGGTTACAGCAGTTTGCATGGGCAGGAACGCACCTTTAAGGTGGAACGAATTTTAGAAGCCACCGTTCTGCGCGAAACCTTTTTTATCCCGGTTTCCTTCGACCCGGTGGCGCGACTCCAAACCGCATGGAATGTCATGTACGGGGAAAAGTTACAACAGGTGGTGTTAAAATTCCGTCCGGGGATTGCCCAACGGGTGAAAGAAAGTATCTGGCACCCAAGCCAAACCCTGACCGAGCTGCCGGATGGGGGAGTGCGCGTCACCTTTGCGATTCACGACCCGTTGGAAATGAAACCCTGGATTCGGGCATGGGGTCCCGAAGTTGAAGTGGAACAGCCCTATCAACTGCGAAAAGAGATTGCGCGGGAATTGATGGAGGCAGGAGAACAGTATTATAGATAGAGAAAGAAGAGCGGAGAGGGAGGTTGGAAGGTATAGAGTTCTGGTTTCCGAAAAACCATCTCTCCTTTTGCTCCTCTCCACTCTCCATCTTTTTAGCGGCGAATCAGGGGCAGGAACAGCTGTTGCTGTATTGGCGGGGAGGTAACTGTAGGGGACGGTGTGGTGGGTGGAACTTCAGGACCAGGCAACTCCTCATATGCGCCCATATCACAACCATCAGCAACATTGGGCAGGTTGGGTTGGTCAGCA
>CBKYSX010000027.1:0-14230 GCA_966690745.1 uncultured Ardenticatenales bacterium | reverse complement strand
CCCCCTTGCCACGCACCCGGAAGACCTACCCCGTCTGGGTTCCGGCGGGAATCGAAAGCGGTACCATACCATCAATCGAGGGAATTTGTACCTCATCCCCCAACGCGGCTTGCGCCATATTCAATTCCAATTCCAGCAGAATGCTCTGCCCGTCGCGGCGGAAATATTCATGGGGGCGGACATGGACATCTACATAGAGGTTACCAGGAGGACCCCCACGTAACCCTTCGTCCCCTTCACCCGATAAACGAATCCGCATCTGGTCGTCAATCCCGGCGGGAACGCTGACTTCCAACGTGCGCGATACTTTACGGCGGCGTTGCCCGTTACAGGCGGCGCAGGGGGATGTCACCACTTCCCCTTCCCCTTTACAACGCGGACATACATCCGTCACCACGACTTGCCCGAAAATACTCTGGCGGGCGGTGCGAACTTCGCCGCTTCCGGCACATTGCACACAGCGAATCGGGGTGGTACCGGGCGCGGAGCCATTGCCTTTACAGGTGGTGCATTGTTCAAAGCGTTGAATGTTCAACTGCACCTGTGTGCCGCGCACGGCTTCTTCAAAATCTATGGTGATGCTGGCGCGAAGGTCTTGCCCCGGTGTGGGACCATGACGGCGCGGCGCACCCCCTGCCCCCCGCGTAAAGGCACCCCCAAAAAATTGCTCAAAAATTTCGCTGATGCCGCCATCAAAACCCCCCGCGCCAAAGCCACCCGCGCCGCCCATTCCGGCATGACCAAACCGGTCATATTGCGCCCGCTTCTGATCGTTAGAGAGCACTTCGTAGGCTTCGTTTAGCTCTTTGAACCGATCTTCGGCATCTTCGCCCTTGTTCAGGTCGGGGTGATATTGCCGCGCCAATTTGCGAAACGCCGTGCGAATCTCCGCCTGCGATGCCGTCTTTGCGACACCCAACACCTCGTAATAATCCCGTTTTTCAGACATAAAAAATCCTAAAGTTGCGTGTTGCGTGTTGCGTGTTGCATGGATTTAAGAATAGGCTCTGTGATACCCAAAGGCTCTGGTATTCCACGCCTTATCACGGCACTAAAATGAACGTGCTACAGACCCGTTGTTTATAAGACAGGTCTTTAGCCCCGTCCCTTTAGGGCGGGGAGAAGGAATATCCTACAAAGCATTTCAGGATAACCAGAACCTTTCCGTAAATTCATGCACTACGCACCATGCAACACGCAACACACTTATTGGGGTTGCGGCTCTTCGTCCGGTTTGACTTCGGTTTCCCGTTCAGGATTGCTATCGGTGGCTGTGGGTTCTTCGACGGGTGTTTCAGGCTGAACCGGGGTTTCATAACGGGGTTGGGTCTGCCCCAACGCACTTACGGCTTCCGCTAACTCATTGGTGAGGGCGCGAATGTGGTCCGCTGAACTCATGTCGTCGTTCAGCGCATCCCGCAGATTGCCTTGCAGGGCATTCAGGCTGTCTCGTTGCTCATCTTTCAGTTGGTCGCCAAAGGCAACCATGGTGCGGGCGGCACGATGCAAGGTGGTTTCGGCTTTGTTGCGGGCAGTGATGGTATCGAGGCGGCTTTTGTCCGCTTCTTCCGCCGCTTGCGCCGCCGCAATCATGTCGTTCACTTCCTCGTCGCTTAACCCGGTACTGCCCGTAATCGTGACCGAGGCTTCTTGCCCCGTATCACGGTCTTTGGCGGTAACGTTCAGAATCCCATCCGCGTCAATATCAAAGGTGACTTCGACCTGTGGTACGCCACGCGGCGCGGGGCGGATGCCATGCAATTCAAATTTGCCCAGCGATTTGTTTTCGTTGGCAAGCGGACGTTCGCCCTGCACAATATGAATCCGCACATCGGTTTGACTATCCACCACCGTCGAAACGGTTTTGGTTTCTTTGGTGGGAATGGTGGTATTACGCGGAATAATCGGCGATGCTACACCACCCGCCGTTTCCAAACCGAGGGTCAACGGCGTGACATCCAGCAGAAGCACATCTTTGACATCCCCCGCCAAGACCCCTGCCTGTACCGCCGCGCCCACCGCCACGACTTCATCGGGGTTGACCCCTTTATGCGGCTCTTTGCCAAAGAAGTTTTTGACCGCTTCTTGCACGGCGGGCATACGGGTCATACCCCCCACCAGCAGAATCTGGTCCACTTGCTCTTTGGTCAGGTTGGCATCACGCAGGGCATCTTGTAACGGTTGCAGGGTGCGGGTAACCAACGGCTCTACCAGTTGTTCCAACTTGGAACGGGTGAGCGTTAAATTGAGGTGTTTGGGTCCGCTGGCGGTAGCGGTGATAAAGGGAAGGTTGATTTCGGTTTGTAGAACGGAGGAAAGTTCAATTTTTGCCCGTTCCGCCGCTTCCGCCAATCGTTGCAATGCCATCGCATCGGTGCGGAGGTCTAACCCTTCCTGTGCCAGAAATTCTGCCGCCGCCCAATCAATAATGGCGCGGTCAAAGTCGTCCCCGCCGAGGTGCGTATCCCCTGAAGTGCTGAGAACTTCAAAAACACCATCGCCCACATCCAGAATAGAGATGTCGAAGGTTCCCCCACCGAGGTCGTAGACAGCGAGTTTTTCATCTTTTTTCGTGCCTAAACCATACGCCAATGCGCTGGCGGTGGGTTCGTTGATAATCCGCAAGACTTCCAATCCGGCGATTTGCCCCGCCGTTTTGGTGGCTTGCCGTTGGGCATCATTGAAATAGGCGGGAACGGTAATCACCGCTTCCGTGACGGTTTCACCCAGATAGGCTTCCGCGTCCCGTTTCAGTTTTTGCAGAATCATCGCCGAAATTTCGGGCGGGGCGTATTCTTTGCCCCCCATCAGCACCCGTGCGTCGCCGTTGGGGGCGGCTTGAACAATGTAAGGAACCCGTTCAATTTCGCTTTGCACGGCGGGGTCATTAAAGCGACGACCCATAAAGCGTTTAATACTTGCAATCGTGTTGGTGGGGTTGGTGACGGCTTGCCGCTTTGCCATTTGCCCCACCAACCGCTCACCGGTTTTGGGATTGGTGGCAACCACGGAGGGGGTCAATCGTGCGCCTTCTGCGTTCGTAATGACAACAGGTTCGCCCCCTTCCAATACTGCAATCACCGAGTTGGTCGTACCGAGGTCTATACCGACTATCTTTGCCATACTACACCTTTAATTCAACCACAGAGGTCACAGAGTACACAGAGAACGGCAACAATTCTTGTCGTTCTTTGTGACCTTTGTGTTCTCTGTGGTTCATTACTATCTTGACACAATGACGCGGGCGGGGCGGAGGACGGTTTCGCCCTGTTTGTAACCCCGTTCCAATTCGGAAAGGATTTGTCCCGCTTCGGTTCCTTCTTTTTCCTGCGAAATCAACGCTTCGTGGATATTGGGGTCAAATTCCATGCCCTCATCGGCGGGAATGGCACTTACCCCTTCTTGTTCCAACACCGTCCAGAGCTTGCGTTCAATCGCCAACATTCCGTTCACCCATTCATTCTCTACGAGTTCTTCAGGGCGATGTTGCACCGCACGACGAAAATCATCCAACAAGGGAAGCAGTTTTTTCAGAACCCGTTGGTTCGCGCTCCGTTCCCGATCCATCCGCAGGCGTTCTTCCCGCTTTTTATAGTTAATAAATTCTGCCGCACTGCGCTTCCATTGATCTAAATATTCATCCCGTTCTTTTACCAATGCGCTGCGTTCTTCTGCCCAATTCACCGTCGGGGCTTCGCTGGCATTGTTGGTGCTTTCGGTCGTAGCATTGACCGTTTCGTTCACTTCTTCTTGAATTTGTTCTTGGTCGCTCATGGTAAAAATTCCTCCGCCGACGCAGTATCATCGCCGTAATAAACATCCGAGAGTAAGGCACTCATCAAACCCGCCATAAACCGGACTGCACCAATGGCACGTCCGTAGGGCATTCGCATCGGTCCAACCACGCCCATCACACCGGCGGCGTGACCTTCGACCCCGTAAGGAGCCATTACAAGACTAACTTCTGAAATCTCCTGCCATTTGCCTTCGCCGCCGATAATCACCTGCACCCCGCGACTGGTTCGTACTTCGCCCGTAATCCGTTCTAACAGCGAACGTTCTTCTAAAATTTCAACCACCTGACGGATGGCTTCCGCCTGGGCAAATTCGGGATGGCGCAAAACGTGCATCAACCCGTCACGGTATAGTTCGGTCGTACTTCGTTTGTCCAGCCGCCCCATCATTTCCACGATCACCTCGCGGATTTTCCCCTCAAACATCGTCAGTTCGGCGGGGCGATTTCTGATACCGTTACGGGTCAGACCACTAAAAAAGGCATTCAGTTTAACACTGATTTGGTTCAGTTGTTCTTGCGTGGGCATGGGGGAGGAAACCCGAATCAGTTGTTGGCGTACTACTCCCTCTTGTGCCACCATCACCAACAATATCAGCCCTTCACTAATCCCGATCAGTTCAAGATGTTTCAGTACCGATTCCGTAGAGGATGGTAATGTGACCACGCTGGCGGCACTGGTGGTGTGCGCCAACACCGCCGCCGCCAATTTCATCCATTGGTCAATATCCAACCGTGCCTGATGAAACTGGTGGCGAATCAACCGTTGTTCGGCATCGGGCAGGTCGCTCCGTTCCATCAGTCGCGCCACAAAATAGCGGTAGCCCGCCTCGGTGGGGGTGCGCCCCGCCGAGGTATGGGGATGGGTCAGCAAGCCCACTTCTTCCAAGAATGCCATTTCGTTTCGCACCGTGGCGGAACTGACATTGAGGCGCGACTTATCCACCACCGTTTTGGAACCGATGGGCTGGGCGTGTTGGATGTATTCACGAACGACAAACGCCAGAATCGCTTCTTGACGGTCAGTTAATTCATAATCCATAGCGATTATTCGTCCTCCGCTATGAGGGATGTTGCGTGTTGCGTGGTACGTGTTGCATGAACGACAACGACATGGCGCAATGACCAACCGTTGTTTTATGCACTATGCACTACGGAATACGTAACATTTAGGGGTTTAGCACTCGATATTCTTGAGTGCCAATAGTGCAAAATTTTAGCAGAGGCAGGGTATCCCGTCAAACAAAAATCGCGGTAGTGCCGCGATTCTTGTTTAGGGTATCTATTCTGCATCCCGAATGGACACAACGGGGACATTGTGTCCTCCAGTCGTTGTACCCTTGCATCACTGCCGGATACGGTTCATTAGTTCGACCCGGTTCTTAATGGCTTCGTCGTAGGCATCATGGGTGGCGTAGAGGGCGATGAGGCGAATGCGTTTACCCATCTTTTTAAAGATAACCCGTGCCTGATCGCTGAGTTCCAGACGGTAGACATTGCCCTGCAATTCGGTGAGGCTGTGAATCTTGGCGTAAGTGGTGCCGGATTCCTGCCCGAATTTGTTGAGCTGTTCCAATCGTTCGACCAGTTGTTGAATGACAAAGGGGTTGGTGCGAAGGAGTTCCCCCATGTCTGCCCAGAAGGCGGGGGTGCAATCCACCTGATACAATTCAAACAATGCCGTTAAGCCGGGGTCGTTGCCAAAACGGGGCGCAAAACTGCTGTTTAAGGCACTTCGCGCCGCTTTGATATTTGCATCTTCTTCCTTCACCAATTCCAGCATTTCGCTCCGTTTGTTCCCCGGTAAGGCACTAATCCCATCCCGCGCCACTTTAAGCCACCGGTCGGCATTGTCTAAATCACCGGTACGTTGGGCATCGGTCACATAATCCAAGACCAACCACATCGCCTGTTCCGATTCTCCTACCCGCTTGAGCGCATCATTCAGCAGAGCCATCCCCCGTTCAACCTGTTGGGTACTCAGCCATCCTTTTGCCTGTTCAAACCAAAGCCTGCCCTGCCGCACGGCTTCGACATCCCCTTGTCGCAGAGTGCGTTCCAGCCATTCCATCAGAAACGGAGCCAGCCCGCCTGTCCCGGTGCTTTCCATACCCGCCAGGACCAACCGTTCCAATACGGTATCGGGAAGACGGCGGGGGTCGCTTTCCCGCGCCAGATAGCCCAACACCTCATCCGGGGCAAGGCGCAAATAACCATTGGGTTGGTTGGCATGTCCGCGTTCCAACATTTCAATCAGGTTGAGGCGTAATAACGGGGTACGAATGGTCGTGCCTACGACCTGCCAGATGCGCTGGGCATAGTTAGGTGCAAGGCGGCACAGGTGGCTGGCGAGTTCCAGCGTTTCATTTTCATCAGACACCAGAGCAATCGCATTCACCAATCGCCCCGCCAATTGCCCGTCTTCCCAATTGGTGACCTGTTCCAACAGATTTTTGATGGGAAGGCGACGTTGCGCGGCAATTGCCGATTCGATGAGCAACACCGTCATTTCATCATGGCGTTGGTCGGCGGGAATCCGTAGTAGGGTTTCGACGGCAGTTTGTGCCTGCCCTTCCTGCTTCAATAAGGAGGCACGGGCAAAGAGCAGATGGTGGTCGGCTCCACTCCCATTTTCAGAGGGGAGCAAATAGCGGTCTAATAATTTTAATTGGTCGGGGGGGGTTAAACGGGCGGAAAGCCATTCAAAGAGTTGGCGGCGGTTAAAGGTGTTGCGTTCTGTATCGGGCAACGCAACAGCTTCTATCGGGGGCAAATGCAGAACCAGTTGCCCCGAAGCGACATCATTGGGGCGGAAGAAGAGGGTGATTTGCCAGTCGTGGTCTAAAACGCGCAAGGGGCGGATTGCCAGCCGCAGTTGCCCGCTCGAAACGGTTCCTTCAATCGAAACGGTAGCATCCAGAATCGGGTACTCGGTATGCACCCGCACCCCGCGCAATGCCTCCGCCTCCAAACCCGGTGCGAGTAGGCTGATTGCCTGATAATAGGTCTGCCCCACCGTTAAGGCGCGGGGCATGGTAGTGGGGTGAACAAAACTAAAGAGGGCGTGGCGATAAGGGTTGTTTTCTCCGGCATACCCGGAACTTACCAGATGATAAACAAGGGCATTCCAACGGCTTTGCGGGCTTCCTTCGGTGCGGGGCAAGGGGGGAGCAGGCGCGGCAAAAACAACATTATCGCCGGGACGGTGGTCATTGACATAGGCATTGATTTGCCCGAAATCGGGCAGAGAGGTTAGCGGACCCAATTCTAATGTATATTCAAAATCGCCATCACTCTCGTCAAAATCATATCCGACCAATCGCGCCGTCCGTACCGGCAAGGCATGGTTATAGGGCGGCTCGCTGAAAAATATCAGCACCCGGTCGGGAAGGTCGTCCCCCTCGCCATGACAGACCCATCTGCGTTTATAGCGGGTTGTTACCCATGTTCCTTCCGGTTGCGCCAGAAAACTAATGTTTTGCTGGAAATATTGTTTTGCCTGACCGGATTTGACGAGGCAGAGGGTGGTGTTCATGGGGGGTATCCTTTTAAGAGAGGAGAGCGGAGAGAATGGGTAGACATTCCTCTCCGCTCTCCTCTCTAACGAAGTCCTTCAAAAAAGTCGGTTGCGTAAATGGGGCTTTCGGGGAAGACCTGTGTGTAAAGGTCCCACCCGAACATACGGCGTTGCACGGCACGGGGCAACCGCGCCCAGGGTCCGCCTCCACCGCCCCCTTGACTGACGTGATGGCGGCTGGCGGCATTTTTGGTCTCTAAGTAATTCCGCACATCCACCCGCGTATGAATGAGGGTATCATCCACCCCGATTTTGGTAAGGTCTATATCGTTGTTCGTGCCAAATTTGGTGGGGTCACGACGGAAGAGGCGAAGTAGAGGAACCAACCATTTTAAGAAACCTTTGGGGATGACTGCCCAGTAAAGGCGGGCAGGTTGGTAGGGGGGCAGATTCAAATCGGGGAACGCATCGGGGTTATTGCTCAGTTCCCACGCCCGCGCCACCGCCGCATTGACCTTAATATGGTCAGGGTGCCAGTAGCCACCGGTGGGGTCGTGGGCAACAATCACCTGCGGCTGAATCGTGCGAATCAGGCGAACCAGATGTTCCGCTACATCATCCAGCCGAGCCTGCACCAGACAGTCGGGGTGTTGATTGTCGGTAGAGCCTTGCATCCCGCTATCCCGATAGGGCAACCGATGGAGTACCCCCCCCAACACTGCCACTGCCGCCGTTAATTCTTCGGTGCGCCGCTCGGCAAGGCTGGCATACCCTTCCAATAGTTTGGGGTCGGCACTACCCACCGCGCCATCAGTAGCAATACAAATATGAACTTCCACGCCCTCGCGGGCATATCGCGCCAATGTCCCCCCCGGTCCAAAGGATTCATCATCGGGGTGGGCAAACACTGCCAGTAACCGTAATGGGTTTCTCATACCACTATCTTTCCGTTGTCGCTATCCGTACTATAAAAACGCCCCAACCTAAATAGTCCCGTTGATATTCTAAGTATGCACGTTGATTGCTTTTTATCCACTGGCGGAACTCCGCCGCATCGGGGTCATGCGGGTTTGCCTGTAGCCATTGGTGGGCGGTAAACCATTGGGAGGCGATGTAACGGTCCCAACTGTCCTGATCCGCCAGCACCATTTCGACCAGTTCGCCCCCTGCGCTTTCAATCCGCGCCAGGGTTCCATATAAGGAGGCAAATGCGGTTCTGTCTCCCCCGACGGCGGCAAGGGCTTCCGGGGTGGGGTCGGACATCCAATAGGGTTCTCCGACCAATAACAAACCATCGGGTTTAAGGGCTGATTTCATCAGTTCCAACGTGCCAACCAGCCCGTTGCCAATCCAGGTTGCGCCGATACAACTAACCACATCATAACGGGAATCGTACCGGACAAATTGGGCGGCATCCCCTTCGACAAAGGATACCTGACGGGCAACGCCCAATTCCTCTGCACGTTGCCGTGCGGCTTCCAGAAAAACAGGGCTGATGTCTACGCCGACCCCGATGGTTCCATACACTTGCGCCCAGCGTGACAGGGCTTCCCCTTTGCCACAGCACAAATCCAGATGGGTCATATGGGGGCGCAACCGGCAAATCTCCCCGACCTCCATCAGTTTCGCTTCGGTAAAAGGATTCAGAATACGATGATTGGCTTCCGCGATTTCGTGAAATCGTAGCATAGAGTGGAGAGAGAAGAGCGGAGAGTGAAGAGAACGACTTCATAATAGAAACCTCTCCGTTCTCCGCTCTTTTTATTTGACCTTGAACAGTTTTTTGCCGAAGTTCTCCCAGAGTGCCATGGAGAAATAGACGATGGTGAGAACGAGTACGCCAAAGGCGAGAAAGAAAAGTAAACCGTAGACAATGTTAAGAAGCAGAGCGACTGCAATTTCCATACGAATACCTCGGTGGGCGTGTTGCTTTTGAAAGATTATACCATGTCCTACAGGGAGGTTGTAGTGCGATGTATCCCATGCGGACAGGCTACATCGTGGATATATTTCTATGTAAATCCTATTTTTCTTCATTGTCATTTAAGGAATCTCCCTTTATTATAACTATGGATAGGGAGTAATCCCCTACAATACAGATAACAACGCAAAAAGAACAGAGGATGCGTGGCACACGAATGAACGCCACGCGAACAATAGCGATAAAAAAGAGGAGGACCTATGACACAAATAACCTCACGCCGAGGGCGACAGGTGGTGGATGTACGGGCGGCACTCATCGCCGGGTTGGTGAGTGGGCTTGTCTTTCTGGGCATCGCCAGCCTTGTTACCACCAATGGTCTCGGCACCCCGATTTCGGTGGTACGGCTCTTTGCCTCCATTGTTCTCGGCGATAGTATGCTGAACCCCGATACGACCGTTACCCCGGTGGCAATCGTGACTGCCCTCGTGATTCACATTTTGTTCTCCCTCGGCTTCGGGCTGTTGGTGGCATCTATAGTGCATCGCTGGGGATTCATTTTCGGTATCATCGTGGGCGGTATTCTGGGGTTAGCCCTCTACTTCATCAATTTTTACAGCCTCTCGCTGATTTTCCCGTGGTTCTTCGCCTTCCGTAGTATGTTGATGTTGATCGGGCATGTGTTGTTCGGGGCAGTTACCGGCGGTCTGTATGAATTTCTGGAAAATGAACGATATGAGGAGGTCGTATGAGCATTCGAGTATCATCCGGGCGCGGTAGCCGCGCCTTGCCTGCCGCCGGAGGGGGCGGCGGTAGCGGGCGATTAATCATGGCGGCGGTGATGGTAGTGGTTGCCCTGATTTCTTATTTCGGTTCCCGCACCTTTAACCCCTATACCGGCGAAGACCAATTTGTCAGCATTACCCCTGAACAAGAAATTGCGCTGGGGTTGCAAGCCGTTCCCGAATTGGAATCCCAATTTGGCGGGGAATCGAACAATCAAGAGGCACAGCAGTTGGTGGATGAGGTTGGTCAACGGTTGGTGCAAAGCAGTGTGGCACAGGAAACCGGCTACCCTTATGAATTCACCCTGCTTGCCGATTCCGAAACCATTAACGCCTTTGCCCTGCCCGGCGGACAGGTCTTTATCACCGAGGCATTGTTAAGCCGATTGGAAACCGAAGGGCAACTGGCGGGAATTTTAGGGCATGAAATCGGGCATGTGGTGGCGCGGCACGGAGCGCAACGCATTGCCCAACAGGAATTGGCGCAAGGGCTGACGGGGGCATTTGTGCTGGCAACGTATGACCCCGAGAACCCGAGTAGCCAGAACGCCGCTTACATTGCCCAAATGGTCAATAGCCTAATTACAATGAAGTACGGGCGCGAAGATGAATTGCAATCGGATAGTATCGGGGTGGACATTATGGCAGATGCCGGATATGACCCCCGCGCCTTAATACAGGTGATGGAAATTTTGGAAGAGGCATCGGGGGGCAATCGTTCACCCGAATTTTTGAGTACCCACCCGAACCCCGGCAACCGTGTTGCCACGATTGAAGAGGAGATTGCCGAGGTATTCCCCAATGGCGTACCGGAAGGGTTAATCCCGTAGATACAACAATCCATTAGAAAGACCGGGTTCACATGAACCCGGTCTTTTTTTATTTCCTCTTGACAACCCTGAATACTCATTCTATAATTTGAATATGCGTTCAGAAAATAGCACAGACAACCAAAACCCATCCCGTTCGTTTATCGAAGAAGCGCGACGGGCGCAGATTGTGGCGGCAACGATTGAAACGTTGGCGAAAGTAGGGTATGCCAACGCCAGTTTCGCCCGCATTGCCAAACGCGCCCGTATCAGCACCAGCCTGATTCTCTACCACTTCAGCAGTAAGGAGGAACTGCTCTTTCAAACATTGGAAGACATTGCCAATGCGTGGCATGGCTATGTTCAGAAAGAAGTGGAAGCAGGAACATCGGCGAAGGAGCAATTGCGTATTTACATCGAATCCACGCTTGCCTATATGGGAACCCGCCCCACCCATTACGCCGCCCTGATTGAAATTGTCTTTAATGCCCGTACCCCCGATGGCAAACTGCTGTACCTGACCGATGAAGAAGATGCGGCAGTGACCTTACTCCACAACATTCTCGCGCACGGTCAACAGAGCGGTGAATTTCGGGCATTTAGCATTCCCGCCATGGCGACTGCCGTTGCGGGGGCGATCAGCGAATTTTTAACGGGGATGCACAAAAAAGATGCCGACCTTGAGGCGTACACTGCCGAGGTGGTGCATCTCTTCGCGCTTGCGACTCAAAGGAACTGACCATGAACAACGCCGCCGATTCTATGCCGCTCCCCTCCGAAAATCGTTCCGCCGCCAGCCCTACTACCCTGCCATCCTTACCCTTTGTGCAGAGGGTTGCCCCAGCTATCGGGTTGTTGGTTTTGTCGCCCCTTGTGGCGGAATATCTACTGGGCAATATCTCGGTATCCAGTTTGCCCTGGGGGTTGCTTTTCCTTGCGCCCATGTATGGCGGGGCGGCACTGCTGATTCGTGAAATTGTGCGGCGAACCGGCAGGGGCTGGGAGAGTATTTTGCTGTTGGCAATTGCGTATGGTTGGTTTCAGGCGGGGATATTAGACCAGTCGCTCTTTAACCCTTCTTATATCGGGCAGGATTTTCAGAGCATCGCGCCAATTCCGGGATTGGGTATGAGTGCGTACTGGGCACAGATTTTTATAACGGGTCACGCCGTATGGAGTATCAGTGTTCCGATTGCACTTATCGAAGCCTTCGTACCCCAACGGAGTACAACCCCGTGGCTGGGGAACATGGGATTGATACTCACTACCTTCATTTTTGTCTTTGGTTGTTGGATTATTTTTGATGACCACCAACGCACCGAGCAGTTTATGCTCTCCCCCACCCAACTCGCTTTCACCGCGACCATCATCCTCGCTTTGATAGGGGGGGCGTTTATGGTTGGACGGCATCCCCGCCCCCTTGTAAGGAAAGCCGTACCGCAAGCGTGGCAGGTTGGCGTAGTGGCGTTTCTTACGGCATCGCTCTTTATTCTCCGTCCCGAAAATTGGGCGGGGGTTGCCTTCGGGTTCGCCTTGATCATCGGAGTGGGGGTCCTCATCCACCAATGGGCAAAACGGGAAGGGTGGAATGCGATGCACCGCCTTGCGCTGGCGGGGGGCGCATTGCTGACCTATGCGTGGGTGGGTTTTGTGGCTACACCGCTGGTCGGGGCTGAAGGAATGATTAAGGTAATCGGGAATATCGTCCTTGCTGTGGGAGCAATGGTGTTGCTGGGAATTGCCGTTTACCGCGTCCAAAAAACAGCCACCCCTTAGCGTATGCCAACAACGCGCCCATAATCGAGTATTCACGGTTTGTTACAGAATAGAATAATAAAACCCCGATGGGCGAACCCATCGGGGTTTTGTTTTAGGTACGATGACCAACAATAGGATTATTCGCCGACGTGAATCGTTACCTTGTTCATTTTGTCGCCGTTCTTCAGTTTGCGAACGGCATCCATGCCCGATGTTACCTTGCCAAAGACGGTGTGTTTACCATCAAGGTGGGGTTGGGGCGCAAAGCAAATGAAGAATTGGGAGCCGTTCGTACCGGGTCCGGCGTTTGCCATTGAAAGGGAGCCTTCCTGATGGCGGTGGGGCACGTTGCGCGGGCTGACTTCATCATCGAAGCGATAGCCGGGTCCGCCCGTTCCGGTGCCGGTGGGGTCGCCCCCTTGTGCCACAAAACCGGGAATGACGCGGTGGAAGACCACACCATCAAAGAAGCCGTCTTGCGCGAGGAAGACGAAGCTGTTGACGGTCATCGGGGCTTCTTTGACGTACAAATCCAATTCGACATCACCATGGGCGGTCGAAATGGTTGCAGTGTAATTCTTGTTCTTATCTACTACCAGTGACGGGTAGCTCGCGTATTGTTTTGCCATAAGAGTCTCCTTTTTTGCCCATCGGATGCCATTGCACCAACAGACGCTTTTTGTGATTCAAGATTTTAGCCAACCTATAAAGTGTACTCTTTATGACAATTAGAGCAAGGAATTCCGGGGAATATTGGCAGTGACGGGGGCTGGGGAGACATGGCTATTTGGCTATGTTATCCTGTCCATTGGCAATCGGGCTATCTCTGCATAGTAGGGTAGGTTGTATCCAAGCCGACTTCCACAACGGGGACGTTGTGGACTCCCAGCCAACTGACGTTTGCTAAGGTTGCTAAGATTGCTAATCGTGCGGATACCCCCTCTCTAAATAGCAAACGTTTTACTTTCTCCCTGTTAAAGCGTGTCATCGCCCCTTTCCGGCACATATTCCGCATTTCCCTCTTGACAGGGAAGTTCAATGTTTTTATACTAATAAATGAACGAACGTTCGTTCATTTATTATATTTCGAGGAGCAGGATGAATTCAGGGCGCGGCGAACAGACACGGAAAGAGGTATTGGCGGCGGCAAAGCAGTTGTTTCTGCCACAGGGGTATGGCAGTACGAGTATGCGGGACATTGCCAAAGCGGCGGGCAATTTATCGGTAGGAAGCCTCTATAACCACTTTGCCAGCAAAGAAGAGTTGTTTACGACCCTATTTCACGACCTCAGCCCTCACCCGCACATGTTGGCGGCGGCGCAGACGGTGGAAGGGCAAAACGCACCAGATTTTATCCGTCAATTGGTGCGAAAATTTGCTCCCCTGTTGTTGGAGCACCTTGAGTTTGTGCAATTGGTGCAGATTGATGCGCGGGAATTCGGGGCAAGAAATATCACTTCCCTACTGGAGAAATATATCCCTCCTTTTGCCATGTTGTTTGGCAAAGTGCAAGCGTTGCAGGGGTTAAAACCGATTCAACCGCTTGTTTTTCTGCGGTTTGCATCGGGTTCGATGTTGGGATTTGTCATTACCCATCAATTCATCCCTGCCCATGTTCGCCAGCTCCTTACAGATGAAGAATGGATT
>CBKYSX010000026.1:0-14299 GCA_966690745.1 uncultured Ardenticatenales bacterium | reverse complement strand
ACAAACCCCATTAAAATTTGAGGACCGTTGCCCCAATAGGTGTACCATACTTCGGAAGGTTCCAACCCCAATTTCAGCAACCCCGGTG
The DNA here is from genome assembly GCA_966690745.1 of uncultured Ardenticatenales bacterium. GTDB lineage: Bacteria > Chloroflexota > Anaerolineae > Ardenticatenales > Ardenticatenaceae > CBKYSX01. The sequence goes on along the minus strand of CBKYSX010000026.1, from coordinate 14,211 downwards.
TCAGTTGCTGATTCACAAAATCAAGATATGCCGTTTCGCGCCCCGGTTTGATGTCCCACATCATCAGCAACTTAACCATACCCGTCCTTCAGTGATTTGTGGATAGAGAACAGTGACAAGTGAACGACCAAAATGCCGCCACCACCCCTATTGAGCGTTCCTAGCATAGCACAGGACGGGGTAAAAGTACACTATTAAGAAGTTTGTTCTGTTTGCACGGCAGGCAGATTAATTTCTAAAATTCTGGGTAATCATTAGCCCGTATTCACCCCCATCAAGAATCCCGATACCAATTCGCCCGAATTCAGGGCGCAGGATATTGGCACGGTGTCCGGGCGAATTCATCAAACCGGAATGGGCAACCGATAATGTGGCGGCGTGGGCTAAATTCTCCCCCGCTATCACATAGTCCACTCCGGCGGCTTTCATACGGTCAAACGGGGTGATGCCTTCAGGGGTGAGGTGGGCAAAATAGCCACGCTCAAACATATCCCGTGAATGATCGCGGGCAACACGGGTTAATTCTTCATCCATGACCACCGGAGTCAACCCTGCCCGGACACGCTCTTCGTTAATGAGTTCCAACATCTCTTGTTCCAGTGTTGCCACCGGTAACGCTTCATTGGTCTGATAGGGTAATTCTATGAGCTCATCCGATTCGGGATGAACCGTTAGTAATTCTAGCGATTGGTTAATCGCATCCCCGAAAACAGGTTCTAATTGTTCTTGAAAGGGAGTGGCTAAGGTGCTAAAGCGATTTGCCACCAAACTATCCCGCGCCATGACCCGTAGACTGCCGCCAATGGGTAAAAACAAAAGCAAGTTGGCAATGAAAGCAACCGTGACCAACCCTTCGACGAAACCGGGAAGTAAGCCCAACATCCGATTGGCTTCGTGGCGGTGAACGCGGGCGGGAAACAGGTTTGCCAACACGCGGCTCATCAATAACAGAAACAATTGACTGCCAATCAGAATGAGCAAGAAGGCAACCGGACGGGCAAAGGCTTCCGCCAACCCGATTTCCTCTACCAATAAGGGGGCAACCCGTTCATAGGTTCCGAAGGCTACCAACAGGGCGGCAATCATGCTGGCAAGGTCCAGCACCGCAAAGATAAAGCCTGTTTGCCACCCCCGCACCAATGTAAAAATAATGGTGATGATAAAAATGATGTCCAAGACCGTCAGGTTCATGCTTTTTTGTCTATCGCGGAACTCTGTAATTTCAATCAACTGACTTCCGTCCGCGTTCCTTTTCGAGTTGAATATTCTTGTTTATACTTACTTACAATGTTGTTGCGTGTTGCCAGAACACCAGAAAGCGGAAAGCAGATTTCCCCCTCTTGGGAGGGGGCTAGGGGGTGAGTTGTTGTTTCTGCCTCTTGCGTCCCGTATATTTATGCAATACGCACTATGCAACTTTTATGGGAGTGGATGTGACCCGGTGGTTGCCCCGGTCTTCAAAATCGGTGAGACGTTGCGTTGAGCAAGGTCTGGTGGGTTCGACTCCCATGCACTCCCGCCTCTTTTGGATATAGGTGTTTGTTCGCGGCAAACACCGGACTTGAACCCCATGACGACGACCCCTCACGAAATCCGAAATTGGTTACATCAATTGCTTTCTTCCATTGAAGCGGCGATGCCGGATGTCACCGCTCAATGTTTTAGCCAACATCGCCCGTTAACCATAATTACGCCATACCCCAACACAGATTTTACCGAATGGCAACCGCTTGCCGATGCTTTTGATGCTCATTTAGAAGGGTTGCGCCCCGGTGCCATTCGATATCGCTTAATAGAGAATGTCACGCTTGCCGGTGATACATTACCGGCAGAAATGCCCCTGCCCCTCCAAATTCAATGGCAGGTTGTCTTCTTTAGAAGGGGGGAAACGCCCGGAGACCCCTTGCTTTGCACCGCCACCTTGATTCGTGAAGACAATGAGTTGGTAGCCACCTATTTAAGCGCAGTGCCGCCCTCCCCTCCACCGGCAACGGATGATGTCCCTTCATCGGAAGAGAATGAGCCGACAGAGGTTGCAGAATCCCCGGAGCCAAACGAAGAGCCTCCGCTTGCATCAATAGTCATGGAGTCTCCTCTTGCGACGGAGGAATCGCCTGCTGTGTCGGACCCTGCCCCGACACCGGATCAAAACGAATAGCCCCTGCTTGCCGCGCCAGTAACAAAGGCAACCGACTGTCCAATGCCAGAACCCCACTGGGTCCCAATACCTTAGCAATCTCCCGCGCAATTCTTTGCATTGCTTCCGGCGGAGGTTGAACCGTAAAGCCCAACCCTACCGTCAACAACGGGGGCGGCGTTCCATGCAACACTCCAAAGAGATAGGCTTGCACCAACCCCTCCTGATGGCGCAACACCTCCTCTAATGCCTGTAGTTCTTCCCATTTGAGCATACGGGGCGGGGGGGTGAGTTGCGCCTGCCCCGCCACCAAGGGGGCAGGTTGGGCGGGCGAAGATGTTCCCTGCGTAACGGGGGCGGGGCGTGCCCATGTGTTTAATAGCGAAGGGGGAATCGTAACAGGGGAGGGACCGTTTCGGTCAATCACAACATCCGCAACGGGGGCTTGCGCGGCAAGATTCGCCAACACATCAAAGGATAGCCCGATAAATGGAGGCGATGCCGGGTACGTTGCCGTCAGTTCCTGTTCGTTGGTAAAGACCACCAAATGTTGATTGCCCTGATCGTCACGGGTCAACATCACCTGTAACGGGACATTCGCGCCCCGCACCGTATCCCCGATGTCGTGGTTTGGGGGCACTTCCCGCACCGGCACTAACAAAATCACCGAGCGCAGGGCATCCTGCAATCGCTGAATCGCACCTTCTTCGCGGTTGCGTAGGGCTACCATCGCGTCACGAACGGCTTTTCGCTTCTGTTCTGCCTGCCAATACTCGTTAAAGGACACAATGCCTCGCCGACAAATGGTGGTATCAGGCATCGTTCAGCACACCCACCAGCATAGGGGTCGCCAACTCTGCCTGTGTTATCGGACGGAATTCGTTTCAATTTTAGCATAGTACAGCAGAATCAATGCTGTACTTAGGTCACAATGGGAAGTGGAATAATGGGCAGGTTTAAGTACAAACCCAGAAGTTGTGGAGAATGTGCGCTGTAGGGGCGGTGCATTGTGCCCGCCCACCCGTACTCCGTCTAATACGGGCGACCACAAGGGTACGCCCTTACAGAACTATAAACCCTCCACGTTTTTTGGGGGTTTGCACCTACAAGAGGAACTATGAAATAGGGAAGAGATAGTCGGGGGTGTAGGGTGTTGTTAGCGTAAGAGAGATTTCCATTTTGGATAATCCCAGCCAAGTAAGAAGAGGTTCGCCAGAAGCATAAATCCGGTAATCAACCATGTCCCTGTAAAATGGAGCGATACAGTAATAATGAAGATGTTAAGAATGATGGGAAAATAAATTACTGCTCCAAGGGTAGAGGTGCGCGGAATCAATAACAGTGCGGCGGCAAAGAGTTGGATAAAGCCAAGAAAGTTATAGTACCCACCCGATTGATAGAGGGCATCAAAAAAATAACCAATCGGTGTTTCCGGCGACAGAATGGTAAAACGATTGCCGACCAATTTGGTCCAGCCGGAGGGCATAAAGGCAAGTGCCAGCAAAATCCGATTCAACCACGCAAAGGCATGGAGCCATCGCCATTGGCGAATATGGGTATGGAAGGTATCGGCGGCGCGAAACAGAGTCGTGTTCATAAGGGTAAAAAATGAGCGGTGTTAATGGTTCAACACCGCTCACATGGTTTTTATGACCCTATTCTAAAAGAAACCTTCCGCATGTCATCCTACCAACGGCAGATTATGGCTCATTCAACTGACTGAAAGCTACGAATGGACAGGCTCTCGATTCAGGGGTAATTGCAATCCAAAGGTACTTCCTTTGCCCACCCCTTCGCTTTGCGCCGAAACTGTACCGCCATGCGCTTCAATAATGCCACGTACAATTGCTAACCCCAGCCCTGTCCCTCCCGTATGGCGGTCGCGGGTACGGTCGGTACGATAAAAACGATCCCAGACAAAAGGCAGATGTTCCGGTGCGATACCTTCGCCTGTATCTTTAACAGCAATCTGTACCATATCCTCCAATGTCCCCACTTGTATGGAAATGGTCCCGCCTTCGGGGGTATGGCGCACTGCATTGGTGAGCAGATTTTGCACTGCCTGTGTAATGCGTGCCTGGTCTACTTCAAGCACCGGTAAAACGATTCCATTCTGAACGTTGAGGGTAATGGTTTTTTCGTCCGCCAAGGGTTCAATCATCGCGACTGCTTGATGCACCAACTCATCCATATCGGTCGGTTGCCGATGTAATGGCAATTGGTGAGCATCGGCTTGTGCCAATTCGTGCAAATCATTAACCAACCGATGCAAATGGCGGGATTGGTCGTAGAGGCGCGTAATTTCCTCTTTATCCATCGGATAGACATCATCCAGAATGGCGCGAAGGTTCCCTTGTAGCACCGTAAGCGGGGTACGGAGCTCGTGGGCAACATCGGCAAGCAGGTTTCTGCGTAAGGATTCCGCCGTCTGTAGCCGTTCCGCCATATCGTTAAAAGCAACCGCCAACGCACGGGTTTCATCGGAGCCGTGCGGGGTCACGCGCCGTGCCAGATTTTTCTGCCCCAGGGCTTTGGCGGCATCTGCCAGCTCTGTTAGTGGTTTGGTGAGGCTACGACTAATAAAGATGCCCGCTACCCCGGCAGTTGTCCCTACCACAATGCCAATCGAAATGAGGGTGCGAACCACCTGCTCCTGAATGAGGAGTTGGCGGGTTTCTTCATCGAGAGGCATTTCAAATTCAATGGAGGGAGCCGGGCGAATCACAAAGAGGCGCGTTTCCGGCGATAGAAAATTCCATGCCAGCGTGACGAGTGGGAACGCCAGATTAGAGATGAAAATCACCGCCCCGAAGGTAAGGGTGAGCTTAAGCCATAAACGGTTCATCGTAAGGGTATTGAGCATTGGGTATTGAGTATTGGGAGATGATGTCCTTACCATGTTCCCCTTTCCGTACCGAAAAGGGGGCTGGGTTGGCTGTATTCTCAATACTCAATACCCAATACTCACCGTTATAATTCCGACAACCGATACCCCACCCCGTAGACCGTCTGAATGTAGTGGGGTTCTTTGGGGTCGAGTTCGATTTTGCGGCGTAGGTTTTTGATGTGGCTGTCCAGAGTGCGTTCGATGCTTTCGTAGCCAAAGCCCAACGCTGTTTCAATCAGTTCGCTACGGGTAAAAGCATAGCCCGGACTTTCCATAAAGGTCTGGAGCAAATTCCACTCGGTAGGGGTTAGGTCTACGGGTGCGCCATTGACCAACACCATGCGTCGTCCCGTATCCATGACGATATGCCCTACTTCCAACCGTAGCGGTTGCGTCGAGTTTTGGTCCAGGTGGGTGCGCCGAATCTGGGCGCGAACCCGTGCCACGACTTCACGCGGGTTGAACGGTTTGGTCACATAATCATCCGCGCCGATTTCCAACCCGACAATTTTATCGGCATCTTCAATGCGGGCGGTAAGCATAATAATAGGAAGCGCGTTCAGAATTTTATCGTTGCGGATGAGACGGGTCATTTCCCAGCCGTCTTTATCGGGTAACATCAAATCCAGTACCAACAAATCGGGCTTTTCGCGCCGTAAAATGTGCATGGCGGTCGTGCCATCATAGGCAAACAATACCGTAAAGCCCTCTTTTTCCAGATAGCTTTTTAAGAGTCGAACAATATCTTTATCGTCATCCACGACGAGAATACGGTTGGTCATAAGGGTGTACATGTTGCATAGTACATAGTGCATAAACGGCAATCATGCAGGACATGGCTTTGTCGTTTATGCACTATGTACTATGCAGTTGTTTTTATTCGTAGCGCAACGCCTCAATCGGGCGTAGTTTGCTGGCACGCCAGGCGGGGTAGATACCGAAGATAAGCCCAACCCCGGCGGCGAAGGAGGTAGAGAGTAAGACGGTGCCGGGGTCCACCACAGCATCAAAGTTCCCCACCACCGCGATAATTTGGGTGACAACATAGCCCAACCCGATACCGATAAACCCGCCCATCAGACTTAATACGAGAGATTCAATCAGGAATTGGGTCAGGATGTCGCGTCGTAAGGCACCAAGGGCTTTGCGAATCCCGATTTCGCGGGTGCGTTCGGTTACGGAAACCAGCATAATGTTCATAATGCCAATACCGCCGACCACCAGCGAAATCCCTGCGATGGCACCCAAGAAGAGCGTGAGCGATGTAGTAATGATACTGAGGGTGTCCAGCAATTGCTCTTGGCTAAAGATGGTGAAATCGTCTTCCGCATCCCCTTCTAACCCGTGCAAGTCGCGGAGGGTCAGGGTAATTTCATCTATCGTTTGGGTTACATCTGCCCCTGCTTGCACCGAAATGGATTGCACACTGGGCAAACCCTGGCGGGTGTTATTCCGCACAATGCGGCTGAGGGCGGTGGAAAGCGGGATATAAACACGCTCGTTGTTGCTTCCGGTAATGCTATCTTCTTCTTCCGCCAGCACCCCAATGACTTCATAGGTCGTACCGCCCATTTTGATAGATTCCCCAACGGGGTATGCGTCCCCAAAGAGGTCGGCGGCAGTGGTTGCGCCCAGCAGGGCAACACGGGTGTTATTGTCCATATCCCGTTCCACCAACCAATCCCCGGCGGCAAGGTCGGTAATATTGTTCACCCCAAAATAGTTAGGGGTCACGCCATAGACCGTGGTTTCAACCGTTGTACCTTCAAAGACGATTTCTTGGTTGCTTTGGACGCTTGCGGCGATTTCTTCCGCACTTGGCACATTCAACGGATCGCGCAGTGCTTCAACATCCCGCATGGTTAATACAGGATAACCTTCGCTCACTTCGTTGTCGGTGCCTACGGATACCAAGTTCGTCCCAATCGCTTCGATTTCACCTGTAATTTGGCTGGTCACGCCGTTGCCAATCGCCAAAAGCGAAATCACCGAGGCAACCCCGATAATCACCCCCAGCATGGTCAGCACGGCGCGTAATTTGTTGGATATCAACGCCTCAAAGGCGGTGGTAAAAGATTCAGAAAGGTTCATAAGTCAGAGTGAAGAGTGAAGAGTGAAGAGATCTTTTTCCTGCGCTTCACGCTTCGCTCTTAATTCTTTAATTGACAATCACCCCATCCCGTATATGGATGGTGCGTTGTGCTTGTTCTGCAATTTCAGGATCGTGGGTGACGGTGACAATGGTGATGCCCTGCGCGTGTAAGTCTTTGAACAGAGTCATAATTTCTTCGCCCGTTTTGGTATCCAATGCCCCGGTCGGTTCGTCCGCCAGAATCAGGGTGGGTTGGGTGGCAAGCGCACGGGCAATGGCAACCCGTTGTTGTTGCCCCCCGGATAATTCTTCCGGTTTGTGGTCCATTCGTTCACCCAACCCCACCATTTCCAATGCCTGTTCTGCCCGTTGCTGACGTTCCCGCCCGGTCAACCCCATATACATAAGGGGAAGCATCACCTGTTTAAGGGCGGGAGCACGCGCCAACAAATTAAAGCGTTGGAAGACAAAGCCGATATGGCGGTTGCGGATACGCGCCTGTTCATCGTCGCTCATATCGCTGACATCAATTCCGTCAAGGCGATAGGTGCCTTCACTGGGCAAATCCAGACAACCAATAATGTTCATCAAGGTGGATTTGCCGGAGCCAGAAGGTCCCATAATGGCAACAAATTCGCCATCGTTTATGGTCGCGCTTACCCCGCGCAAGGCGTGGACGGTTTGTGTTCCCATCTGATAACTTTTGGTAATATCGTTCAGTTCTATCATTGTAGGGAGTATCGGGCATTGAGTATTGAGAAATGTCTCTCCTTGTCTCCTTTTTAGAAGAGAGAGCGGGTGAGATTGTCGTTTTCTCAATACTCAATTCCTGTGGTTCTCTTTTTAATTTCTTATCGCTCCGCCGCCACCGCCACCACCGGGGTTAGGCGGGAAGAAGCCGCCACCACCGGGTACTTGTTCATCACTGGTGGCACCCGCCACATAATCGCCGGTCACCAGCCGATCCCCTTCGCTAACACCACTGACAATCTCGGTCATATCGCCGTTGCGAAGCCCAATTTCAACCTCGCGGGGTTCAACCGATATGCCGTTATAGAGATTAACAGAATAGGTTCCGGCTTCACGGTCTGCCGTAATTGCATCATTGGGAACCAACAATACCCCGCTTGCCCGGGCAGTGATGAGTTCGGCATTGGCGGTCATTCCAACCCGCAAGGCTTTGTCGGTCTCCCCTAGTTTCAGGTGGACATCAAAAGTGGCAATCGCACTGCCGCTATCGGCAGATGACATAGGGTCAATCGAAACCACCGTAGCGGGAATTTCCGTATCGCGGTAGGTTTCCAGTGTGACAAAGGCTTCTTGCCCAATTTCAACCGAGCCGAGGTCTACTTCGTCCACGGTCAACACCACTTCCAGACTATCCAAGTCCATGAGTGAAACAATGGCACCACTGGCTTGTTCCCCTTCCACAATATTGACCGACGTGACCAACCCTTCAAACGGAGCCGTCAAAATCGCATCTTCCAGATTGGCTTGTGCGGTTTCAAGGCTAATCCGCGCCTGTTCCACCTGTGCTTCCGCATTGGCAATTTGCTCTGCGGTTGCACCGCTGGTCAGTGTAGCAAGGTTGCTCTGCGCCGAAGCGATTTGCGATTCCGCCGAGGCAACAGAGGTCGCTTGATTCGGGTCGTTCAACAATTTATCAAGATTCGATTGGGCAGTTGCCACCTGGGATTCTGCCTGGGCAATTTCTTCCGCCGTTGCGCCCGCCATCAATTGGTCGTATTCCGCCTGTGCGGTTTCATAATCTATGGTTGCCTGTTGTAAATCTCGCGCCTGCGTCGTTGCGCCCACATCGGGACGGTCTTTCACCTGGTCATAGGCGGCTTGCGCCTGTTGCAAGGTGGCTTCTGCTTTTTCTAATTTTGCCAATGCCTGCGTTACTTCTGCCGTGTTGGGTCCATCCAGCAGGTCGGCAAAGGCGGCTTCCGCCGATGTCAGGCTGGCGCGGGCGGCATTCAGTTCGGCTTCGCTTGCGCCCTGATAGGCATCATTAAGTGCCGTTTGCGCCGAGGCGAGGCTGGCTTCGGCGGCGGCAATTTCTTCCGGGGTTGCGCCCGTAAAGAGTTCCGCCAGATTGTTCTCTTGAATCATCAAACTCTGTTCGGCGTTACGGATGGTGCGTTCCAAATCGGTCCGGTCAATTTCCACCAACGGGTCACCCGCCGCCACAATATCCCCGACCTCCACATGAACGGCGGTGACAATGCCCTGTTGCCCCATGCTCAATTCTGCCTGCCGTTGCGCCACCAGATTGCCGGACGCACTAATCGTGGTGGCAATGTCCCCGGTGGTCACGGTAATCGTATCCTCCGCGCCCGGTTGGGTGGTCTGGGCGGCGGCGGGGGTGCCAAAAACGGCGGGGAGGATAAAAGGAGTGGCGAAAAAGAGAACCACCCCTATTACCCCTAACCCGACCAGCCATTGCCACCACGCGATGCGGCGGCGTTTGGGCTGTGGTTTGTTTCGTTGCTGTTGCTCTGCCATCGGAATACCTCTAGTACTGCTGTTATGGTGCGTATTTCATAGAAACACCGGGAGCGCAAGACCCCCGGTGGCTTTATCTATAAGCATAGCGGCAGATTATGGAGGAAAGATGGAGAGGGGGTGGAAGGAGTGAGGGGGAAGGAGCAAACGAATACGTAAGAACCTTAGATATCCGTTTTTTGGTATGCATAGCGGCAGACGATGGGGGAAAAAAAGAGAAAGGCAGAGGGGCGGAGAAGATTCCGGCTTACTACATAAGTATCTCCATACCAATTGACTAGGGTAGATGCTAGCCTCTCGTCCGGTGTTATAAGATTACCCTACTGATACCATTAGAAAGGATAAAAATCGCGTCATTCGTGCTTCGCTGGCAAACACGTCAGCGCAGAATGAGCATGACGGAACCTTTATCTCAATCGGAAATACAGTTGTCGTATCTCCGATAAGGAGGTCAATATGGAAACGAAACAAGGAAACCTTCGACAAGGGGGAGGCAGTACGGCAATCGGCATATTGCTGATTCTAGTAGGAATCCTGTTCTTTGCAGGGCAGTGGTTTAACTTCAACATCAGCGACTACGGCTGGCCCTTTTTCATTATTGTACCGGGGGCAGTGCTACTCGTCGCAGGGTTAATCACCAATAGCCGCAAGGAAGAACCGATGCTTATCCTTGGCAGTATCGCTACGACCATCGGATTGATTCTGCTCTTCCAGAACGCTACCGATCTGTGGGCATCGTGGGCATATGCATGGGCGTTGATTCCTGCCTCCGTTGGTGTCGGGCAGATCGCACATGGTCTGCTTCACGGAAATGGTAAAACTGTGCAGACAGGCACTCGCTTATTAACAATAGGGTTAGCCCTTTTTGCCGTCGGTGCTTTTTTCTTTGAAGGCATCATCGGTATCAATGGCTTTGGGTTCGCACGGAGTTGGCTTATCACCCTATGGCCCCTCTTCCTTATTGGTGCAGGGGTGCTCCTATTGGGACAGAACTTACTTCGCGGCGAAAGAATGTAACGGGTGACGCTGATTGTCCTTATCAATACCTCTATGAAAGGAGGGAAAAATGAATTCTCTGTATCGAAGCAAGCATGATCGGGTTATTGCAGGGGTGGCTGGCGGGCTGGGTCGCTATCTGAAAATTGACCCTGTTCTCGTTCGCCTCTTTTTTGTCCTGCTCACCCTTAGCAATGGTATCGGTTTACCCCTCTATGTCGTTCTGGCTATCGTGATTCCGGAAGTCCCGGAATCAGAGGAATTGCAGGAGGCAGGTGAGCATCAAGCCATTATGGAATCGGACCCGGCACGCACCAAAACCATTATGGGTGGCGGATTGGTCCTGCTGGGTATGTTTTTTCTTTTGCAAACCTTTAACGTTCCCTTCTTCGCGTGGATACGCCTTGAAGAATTGTGGCCCCTGCTGTTAATCGTGGCGGGTGGTGCCCTTCTGTGGCGGCAATACGGGGAACAGCATCAAGGAGGGTAAGATGTCAACGTATGTGCAACCATCTCCGCATCGGGGCGGGGTTGTAGGACCGTTAATTCTCATCGCTCTCGGCGTGGTTTTTTTGATGAACACACTCGGATACTTAACGTGGGATGTATGGTCGGCAATGGTACGATTATGGCCGCTTCTTCTGGTTGGAGCCGGTCTCGATCTCTTGTTCGGGGGACAATCCATACTTGCCCGTCTGCTGGTGGCATTGGCAGTCCTACTCTTGTTTGTGGTTGGATTCTGGTACTTCTCGTCAAACCTCTTCACGGCTACACAATGGAGTGAGCAACGCTTTAGCCAGGATGTGGGGCGTGCCAACAACGCCGAAGTGACCCTGCATGGGGGTGTTGGCTTATTCCAAGTGGGTCCTGTGGAAAACAGCGACAAACTGATAGAGGCAACCCTAGACCTTGCACCTAACGAGGAAGCTACCGAAAGCTACGAGATCAAGAATGGTACGGTTTTCTATACCCTCGATACCACCAGTGAAGGGAATATCGGCACTATGCCCTTCTGGCAACGGGGTAACGAAAAAACGTGGTCTATCCGGCTAAATGGCGACCTTCCCATAAACCTTACCATCAGCACCGGGGTTGGGGAATCCCAACTGGAGCTGTCCCAATTGAACCTCACGGACCTTAGCGTTCAGGCGGGCGTTGGGCAAACAACCGTCACTCTGCCTCAACAGGGAGACTATACCGCCACTATTCATGCGGGCGTGGGCGGAGTGACGATTTATATTCCCGAATCGGTTGCCGCTCTGATTAACATTGACACAGGGTTGGGCCCGGTGAATGTAGAAGGGTCATTCGAACGTAACGGCGACCAGTATGTTTCGCGGGATTGGAGTGGTGCAGAGCATAGAGTTACGTTGCAGGTAGATGCAGGAGTCGGCACAGTTCACATCATTGCTGACTAAGGGAAATAGAACGCCGCTTAGCAATTTAATTCCCTTACGATAGGGCGGGATACAATGGATACAGGGTCGTGGTCGCAGAAATGCCCCGCGCCCCTGTTTATATATCCTATCCTGACAATTGTTGCCCGTGCTTACATCCTTTTCAGTGTCAGGTAAGCAGGGAGGGACTTCTCTATCCCGCCTGCCCACCCTGCCTGCTTACCAGGTTGTATGCGTAAGTCTGTTGCCAGGAAGGTGCGCCCCCGATGGCAATTGTTCGCGTACAAACCCCGCCTCAATCAAGTAATTAAGAATAAAACGGGCATTCGAGGTGGCGGTGTACGCCACTGTGTCAAGGGTAATTTCGGGTTTGACTGGCACTTCATAGGGGTCGTCAATCCCGGTAAAGCCTTTGATTTCGCCCCGTCGCGCTTTGTCATACATCCCTTTCACGTCCCGCCGTTCACATTCTTCCAACGGGGTATCCACGAAAACCTCAATGAATCGCCCCGCGCCCACCATACGGCGCACATCGTTGCGGGCGGCGCGATACGGGCTGACCGCCGCGCAAATCACCGTGCCGCCATGCCGTACAATTTCCCCGGCAACATAGCCAATCCGCCGCACATTCGTATCACGGTCTTCACGGCTAAAGCCCAACCCCTGCGACAAATGGGTGCGAACAACATCGCCATCCAGTACAGTCACTTGCCGCCCGTGTTCCATCAGCAGGGTGGTCAGAATGTCGGCGGTGGTGGATTTGCCCGCCCCGCTTAACCCGGTCAGCCAGATGCAGACCCCCTGACGGTGGCGCGGCGGGTAGCTTTCCGCCAGAATTTCCGCCACTTCGGGGCGCGTGAACCAGGCGGGCAAGAGCCGCCCCTGATTCAGATAATCATCCCGCACCTGTGTTCCCGACAGTGCAAGGGTGGGGCGATGGTGCGGCACTTGCGACACTTCTTCGTAGCGGTCTTCATCCTCCAGATAGACCAATTCCTGAAAGGTAATCGGGGTGATTCCAATGTCGTTGGCATGGTTCCGCACCAATTCTTGCGCGTCATACGGTCCGTAGAAGGGTCGCCCCTGCGAATCGGTGCCGGGGCTGGCATGGTCGCGCCCGACAATCAGATGGGTCGCGCCATAGTTGCGGCGGATAATGCCGTGCCACAATGCCTCGCGGGGTCCCGCCATTCGCATCGCCAACGGGAGCAGTGCCAGCAGAATCCGTTCGGGTTCGTAGTAGCGTTGGGCAAGTGCCTTGTAGGTGCGGACGCGGGTGTAATGGTCTACATCGCCCGGTTTGGTCATGCCCACCACCGGATGGAGCAATAATGAGGCATCGAGTTCGGCAATTGCCCGTTTGGTCAATTCTTCATGGGCGCGGTGAAGCGGGTTGCGCGTTTGGAAGGCGACCACGTTGGGGTTGCCCATCTGCGCTAGGCGGGCGCGGGTGTCGGCAGGGGTGAGGCGTAGTTCGGCAAAATCGTGGTAGGTCGGCAGTTGTAACACTTCCAACCGTCCTGATAGATTGACCGTCCCCCATTGGCTCATTTCCGCTACCAACGGATGTTTAAGGTCGGTGGTTCCTGTTATCCCATGTGCCGCTTCGTGGTAGTCCCATTGATAAATTTCTTCCAGCGTCAGAATCGCCAGCAATTCATTTTTACTGTTGCGAAGCGCAACATCCCGATCCAGGCGCAGGTCGGGGGTGGGGGCAACAGGCAGGGTGACGGGAATCGGGAAGAGGGTTCCATCGGCAAGGCGCATATCGCCTAAAACCCACTCGTAGTCGCTTTGCCCCATGAAGCGATCCAACGGGGAAAATGCTCCGGTTGCCAGCATGATTAAATCGCAGAGTGCCCGTTCCGAAATCTGAATCGAGGGCAATTGGTTGGCGTAGGCGCGGCGTTCCGCCTGTGCTTCGGCGGGAACGAGTAAATCCACCAGTGTTCCGCCGTACGGGGATAGGATGCGGGTGGGGTGCGTAGGTTTGAGTATCGGGTAGTGCATTTTATGGGTATTGGGTATTGGGTATTGAGAACACGGCAGTCTCACCTCCTGTTTCCCTCTCCCTGATGGTTCAGAACACAACACTTTTTGCAAAAGGATAAATCATCCATCATTGAAAATTCAGTACACGGCACTAAAGTGACCGTGCTATAGACCCATCATTTACGGAGTAGGCATTCAATGG
>CBKYSX010000025.1:0-14556 GCA_966690745.1 uncultured Ardenticatenales bacterium | reverse complement strand
TTAAGAATTAAAAGCCGTAACCGCTCCCACCCCGCCCTAAAGGGACGGGGCTAATAAACACATGATAACCATAGCTTATTAGCCCCGTTGCTTTAGCGTGGGGAACAATTCCCGCCACGGCATTATTTTCTTAATGTTCATAAACCTCACGCTGATACGGGAAGTCGGCTCAAGGCGACTACGGCGGGCGACCACAAGTCGCTACGCGCATGTGCGTTGCACACACCCCTACAGAAGAATGTAGAAATAACAGCATGAGGTTTCAACCTCATGGGACCATGAAGGATCGTTCCAATGCTGGAATTCCTCAACTCCCTGTCCACCCTCGAATTTTATGGCTTTACCTTGATCATGAACGTGGTGATTTTCTTTGCCTCGGTGGGGGCGTGTGCGTGGCTGGGGCGCACCTTTGCCGATAGCATCCTTTTTGAAGAGTACCAACCCATTACCCGGTTTGATATGGTCATCGCGGCGGTGGGGGTGATTCTGAATGCGGGGGTGGGGTTTGCGGGGTGGCATCTGTGGAAAGCAGGGCTGATTACGCTGACCGATGCCCCGTGGTGGCGCGTAGCGATGGACGTGGTGGTTATCTTGCTGGCAATGGATATCGGGATGTATTGGGCGCACCGGATTGCCCATCACCCCCGCCTCTATCCCCTATTTCACAATCTGCACCACAACCACGAATCCACCAACCCGATTAGTCTGTTTGTCCTGCACCCCTTTGAGGTGATCGGGTTCGGCGGCTTGATGTTGGCAGTATTGCTGATCTATCCCGCCTCGGTCAACGCTCTGCTGATTTACCTGACGCTGAATATCGCGTGGGGGACGTTAGGGCATTCGGGGGTGGAACCCTTCCCGCCCGCCATTGCTCACAAGTTTTATCTCAACTGGTTCGGTACCAGCACCTTCCACGCCGAGCACCACCAAACCCCCGGCTATAACTACGGCTTCTATACCCTTTTCTGGGACAAATTGTTTGGTACGCTCCATCCCAAATATGCGGAGCATCTGGAAAGTCATCGGTTGGTGTAAAGGGAAATGAGAAATGAGAAACGAGAAAACGACAAGGAAAATTCTCGTTTCCCATTTCTCATTTCTCAATACCCCCTACCCTCTACTCTATCGTTCCGAGCATCAAATGCACCCCCTGATAGGTCCACAGCCCTCTCTCACCATTGACAGTGTATGTGCCGTCGCCATACAAATGCACCCGCCCGGTCCCTTCGGCGTTCATGGTGATGTCCAATCCCTTTAGAATAATCCCGACATCACTCCCGCGAATATCGGCATTGCCCTTAAAACCGCGATAGTAATAGCGAATATCGCCATTCACCAAGACCGTTTTTCGTAACCGCCCTTCCCCTGTTACTGTAATTTCGGCATCGCCGTTGCGGTCATAAATCCACAATTGCCCCGCCCCTGCCGAGGCTGTCACCGTTCCACCCCCATACAACGTGGCGCGTCCATCCCCTTCGGCGGTCAGGGTTCCCGTTCCCTCGACCGTCACTCCCTGTGCATAACTGACCAGGGGAATACCCCCGACTACCAGTAGTAAGGCAACCAGTACCATCATTGCAAACCGTTTCATCTGTCAGTTCCTTCCTGATTGTTTTGTAGTTGTGGAGGTAATCCACCCCCGCCGTTCTAAGGGACAGAATTACCCGCAAATCAACCGGGTCTCATATAGGTACAAATGGCGGTAGGGGCGGGTGGTCGGAATGGCGTTATTATCCTTACAGAGTGCACACCCGCCCGCCGTTGTCTATGCATCATTTTGGAACGTGGGCGGGTCTTTAACGATGGTTGCATCGCTCTGCATTCCGATGACCCGCCCCTACTAAACGGACATTAGGAGGAGAGGATGGATGTTGATAATACAGTAATCCTTAGCCCTTCTATGGCAGGGAAGTAGCGTGTTACGACATTTCATTTTCAAGCTTTATCAACACCTTACTACCTCCGTGTCATTCCCCCTACCATCCCCAGCATACCAATCAGCTGTTTGCAATGTTTCAGAAAGATGTAAGGAGTTTGTAAAACGGGAAAAGCGAAGCGAGAAATGAGAAACGAGAACGGTATCTGCCGTTTTCTCGTTTCCCATTTCTCCTTTCTCATTTCTCTATTTGGCACAATCCCTAATGCGGGGTACAGTTACGCGGCTCCAAAATCCGTTACTTATTCATCACCTATGGCTGTATTACCCATCGTCAAAATTCCCGATTCTTTATTGCGCCAACGCGCCGCTCCGGTTGAAAAATTTGACCCGGCGTTGCGACAGTTGGCGCAGGATATGGCGGAGACGATGGACAATGCCAAAGGGGTCGGGATTGCCGCGCCGCAAGTAGGGGTGTCATTGCGCCTCTTTGTGATGCGCGTCAAGAAAAGCGACCCGCGCCTGCCCGAAGGGGACCCGTTGGGCGGCAAAACGCTGGTGATTGCCAACCCGGTGCTGGTGGAACGGAACGATGAGACGGAAGAGGGACCGGAAGCCTGTCTTTCGATTCCCGATTTTGGCGGCTATGTGCCGCGCTATACCCACCTTACGATTCAAGGACGAAACGAGTGGGGCAAACCCGTCACCTATACGGTGAGTGGCTTTGTGGCACGGGTGATGCAACACGAAATGGACCATTTGGACGGGGTTCTTTTTCTCGACCGGATTACGGGCGAGGATAAACTGTACAGCCTTGAACCACGCACAGAAGAAACTTCTTCCGAGGCGACAGAAACCGTCCCTGCGGCGTAACTTGGGGAACCGCCCCACCGCCGCTTTTAAAGACATGGACGACGTACATAGAGCCGGTTTAACTGAAAACGAAACGGATGAACCTCGCCAGCGATGCCCGCTTCTAATCGGAAGCGGAGGTCGCGGCGTATTCCATTTGGGCAGGCATGTCGGGCAGGGCATGGCGGGTCGTACGTCCGTCATTGCCCGGTCACACATCGGGTTGGTTTCCCCACCGGGAGGTTGACCTCGTTGTGCTTTCCGCGCCTTTGCGAAATGCCGCCCAGATGGGTGGCATTTTTTTGTTCAGAGTGGAGAGATGAGAGCGGAGATAGAGATGCCAAAAAGGTAAGGAGAAAGGGGTAAGGGGAAACGACAATCCAAGATATGATCGTTTTCTCCTCTCTCCTCTCTCTACCTCTAACCTCTATCTGATTTGGAGGACGCATGGCGGACGAAATGGACACCACCACACCCGCACAAGAAGTTCAAGAACTGGTTGAGAAAATTCAGGAAGGGGAACGCGGTATTGCGATTACCGACCTTCTGAATGACCTGCACCCCGCCGATGTTGCCGAGGTAATGGAGGAGCTATCGCCCGAAGAAGGGGCAGAAATGCTCCTAACCTTATCGTTAGAAGATCAGGCAGAAGTTCTTGAATACATTGATGATGAAGAAACCGCCGCCATCGCCGGACAGCTGTCGGACAACAATCTGGTTGCCATTTTGGACGAAATGGCGGCGGACGATGCCGCCGACCTGCTGGGGGACCTAGACCCCGCACGGGTGGAGACCTTGTTGGCGGAGATGGACGAAGAAGATACCGTCCGTCCCCTGTTGAGCTACCCCGAAGATTCGGCGGGGGGCTTGATGGTTCCGGTTCAATTCCGCCTCCGCGATATGATGACGGTACAGGAAGCGTTGCAAGTTATCCGCGAGAGCCAACCCGACCCCGAACTTGTTTTTTATCTGTTTGTGGAAGATGCCCACGAGCGATTGGTGGGGGTATGCAGTTTGCGCCGTCTGGTGATCAACGACCCGTTGGTGCGCGTGCGCGACATCATGGATGAAGATGTCATTTCGGTAAATGTTCGCACCGACCAGGAAGCGTGTGCGCTCCTGCTCCAAAAATATGACCTGTTGGCATTGCCTGTGGTGAACGATTATGAGCGATTGGTCGGGATTATTACGGTAGACGACCTTGTGGACGTAGTCGCGGAAGAGGTCGAAGAGGATACTTTCTTGCTGGGGGGTTTGTCCGGCGATTCTTATGCTTTTGATTCCACCCGCGATGCTATTAAGAATCGCCTTCCCTGGCTTTATGTCAATATGGGGACGGCGTTTCTCGCCGCGTCGGTGGTCGGATTGTTTGAAGGCACGATTAGCCAGATTGCAGTACTGGCGGTCTTTCAAGGCATTGTTGCGGGACAGGGCGGCAACGCCGGAACCCAGACCCTGACGCTGATTGTGCGCGGGATTGCCACGGGCGATATTACCTTCAGCGATGCATTGGATTTACTGCGTCGCGAGGGGGTGGTCGGGATATTGCAAGGGTTGGCGGTGGGGCTTGGCGTGGCAACCATCGCCTATCTGTGGAAAGGGGATATTCGCATTTCGGGCATTTTGTTGGCATCCATGCTCATTAACATGACCATTGCCAACCTTGCGGGGGTCATGGTTCCAATTCTACTCAATCGCTTTAAGATTGACCCGGCAGTGGCATCAGGGGTCTTTGTTACCACCGTAACGGATATTTGTGGCTTTTTTATCTTTTTAGGACTGGCAACGTGGGTGTTGTTGTGAGCAGAATTGAGGATTATAGAGGAGTGTTTTAGAATCCTTAACAGGTTCTTGAATTCCACCGTTGCGTATTATAGGAGTGGTGATGAAACCGGATTTAACAATTGATGCGCTTTTACGTGAAGCGGAAGCGTTTGCGGCTATTGAAAATGCCTCCGACGAACCCACGCTCTATGGTGTTACCGATGGAAAGGCGGTTGGGACGTATCTTGAACATAAATTTACGGGGTATCTGGCAAACAGTTACACATTTTTACGGGGAAATTCGGCTTCCGGTATTGATATACCAGGGCTTGATTTGGACATCAAAGTAACTAGCGTAAGACAGCCTCAATCTTCCTGTCCGTTTCGCTCGGCGCGACAGAAAATTTATGGATTGGGGTATCATCTCCTAATATTTGTCTACGAAAAGCAGGATGATGCTTTATCTCTAACCAGCCGATTGAACATTCAACACGCCATCTTTGTGGAGAAAGAATATACCGCCGACTATCAAATGACACGGAGCATTTTGCAACTTCTGGCGAACAATGCCAACGCCGATGACCTCGTGGCTTTGATGATGGATCGAAATCTTCCCGTTGATGAGATCGAATCTTTGAACCTTGCTGAAGAGATTTTGAAGAATCCCCCTTTACAAGGATATGTCACTATTTCAAACGCTTTGCAATGGCGTTTGCAATATACTCGTGTAATTGCAAATGCAGGGATCGTCGGGGGAATCCACCGAATCAGGTAACAACGAATGGCAACCGCAAAATCAACTCTCACATGGGAATATGGTGATTTTCAAACACCAGCCGAATTGGTGCATCGTTGTCTACAACGGCTGAACCAGCAGGGAATTACGCCTGCCTCAGTACTGGAACCTACCTGCGGCAGAGGAGAGTTCCTGATTCAAGCCGCACATCTCTTTCGCAACGTCCAAAGATTCGTTGGTGTTGAGATTAATGATGGTTATCTCCAACAACTCCATCAACGTCTTTCCGGCGTTGATATCAACTCTCCGATCCAGACTATTCACGCAGATTTTTTCCAAGCAGATTGGCAAAACATTATTGCGGAATTACCCCAACCCTTATTAATTCTTGGCAACCCCCCATGGGTGACAAACTCCGACTTATCGGTGCTTCAAAGCGAAAACCTGCCCGTAAAATCTAACTTTCAACAAAAACAAGGGTTGGATGCGCTCACAGGGAAAAGTAATTTTGATATTTCAGAATGGATGGTGTTGCAATATCTGGAATGGTTGAAAGGAGGGGTTGGAACGATTGCGGTTCTATGTAAAACATCGGTAGCACGTAAAGTTCTTGCCTATGCTTGGAAGCGAAAATATCCGATTGCGGATGCATGTATTTACAGTATTAATGCACCCACCTACTTCAATGCGTCGGTAGATGCCTGTTTTTTCATTCTTCAGGTTACGGGCGAAAAGGGAATACCACAATGCCCCGTCTATAATTCTTTAGAAAGTGATACCCCTTCCACTATTATTGGCTATAAGGAACATTTATTGATTGCCAATCAATCGCTTTATCAACAATGGTGTTTTCTAAAAGGAACCGACCCCGTTTATAGTTGGCGTTCAGGTATCAAACATGATGCCGCCAAAATTATGGAACTTGAAAAAAATAATGGAACTTATCGAAACGGCAATAACGAAAAGTTAGATATAGAATCTATATATCTTTATCCTTTACTGAAAAGTTCTGATATTTATCAGGGGCGGGTAACAAATCCCCGCAAACATTTATTGGTGACCCAAACGTATATTGGCGAAGCAACTACACCTATTCAATCTCATGCGCCGATGACATGGGCATATTTGCAACAAAATGCCGAACACTTGAATAGACGCGCCAGCAGTATTTATCGCGATCGTCCCCCATTTTCGATCTTTGGCGTGGGCGACTACACCTTTGCACCCTGGAAAGTTGCTATTTCCGGCTTCTACAAAAACTTTCAGTTTTCCATTGTTGGACCGATTCAAGGTCGCCCTGTTGTCTTTGATGATACCGTTTATTTTCTTCCTTGTGCCTCCGAAACAGAAGCCACCTTTATCCGCGACCTATTAAGCTCTACTCCCGCACTTGAATTTTTTGAATCCATGACCTTTTGGGATGACAAACGCCCCATCACCATTGACCTGCTCAAACGCTTGAATCTCCATACGCTTGCAACCCACCTGTGTCGAGAACAAGAATATCTAGCGTTTGTCACCGCCGCAGGACATACCATCACCCAACCATTTTCACTTGAATTTTAGTAGAAGTTACGCATTTCAAGCGATGAACGAAGGTAAAAGTAATTCCTATATTAATTCCCCTATTCCGTAGCCGATACGCTGTCATTGTTGCATCCTTGGATCCTGCGTAGGGTCGGCGTACAAGGGAGGACAACCGTGATGGCGGGCATCCGGGCGCAGTTCGTAATGCCAGGGTTCGTTGTTGTAAATCTGGCATAGCCCGTACCGTGCGCCATGCTCGGACAGCCACCCCATAGCATCGGACGAACCGATATCCACTGCCTCCCCCGACACATGAGCAGACGTTTCGGCGGTAGCCACCCAGCGGGCGGCTTCGGCTTCGGAGCCGTACACGAAAACCGCTTCACGAAGCAGTTGATTCTGATAGTCCGGGGAACGCCAGCCACTATTGACGAAGAACAGAACCCCGTCGGCGGAGGCATCCGTTGCCGCCTGATGCAGGGCATCGAGGAGCGCAGGGTCAAGGTTGTCTACCCCCGGAATCCCGTCATCAAAAACTGTCGTGCCTGCCGGGACAGCCCCGTTCGCCTCATTAAGCACATCAAGATACTCACGGGGTAAGGGCATTGTGCCGTCAGGGGCGGCACCTCGACCCGCGCCGGGCACACCCTGATGCTCACGGGGAGGGATAATATGGGGTAAGGGGGCTGTCCGGGATGAGGGCAACTGCAATGGTTCGCTGAGCACCGCGACGAGTGCCGCAATGACGATGAGAAGGGTAGTGATAGGGATGCCGGAAATCTGACGGAATGTTGTTTGCGTCGGTTTGCGGTAATTCATGCCCCCAGTCTAGGCAGAGCACTGTTGTCAGCCCGTATGGAGTTTTCGATATGCGGACGATATGGCTCGGGTGGTATAATTGAGAGTATGCGTGTATTGATTGTTGAGGATGAACCTTATATGGCAGAAGCCATCCGCGATGGCTTACGACTGGCGGCGATTGCGGCAGATATTGCCGCTGACGGTGATACCGCTCTGGAACTGCTGAGCATCAACGCCTACGACATCGCCGTCCTTGACCGTGATATTCCCGGTCCTTCCGGCGATGAGATTGCCAAACGTATTGTCGCTTCCGGTAGCGGTATGCCGATCCTCATGCTCACCGCCGCCGACCGGCTTGATGACAAAGCCACCGGGTTTGAGCTCGGTGCCGATGACTACCTCACAAAACCCTTCGACCTCCGCGAACTGGTGCTCCGTCTCCGCGCACTCGACCGTAGACGCGCCCAACACAGACCCCCCGTGCGCGAAATCGCAGGTCTACGGCTGAACCCCTTCCGCCGCGAGGTATACCGCAACGGGCGTTACGTTGCGCTGACCCGGAAACAGTTTGCCGTGCTTGAAGTCCTTGTCGCGGCGGAAGGCGGTATCGTTAGTGCCGAAGATTTACTGGAACGGGCGTGGGATGAAAACGCAGACCCGTTCACCAACGCCGTGCGAATCACGTTATCGGGATTACGCAAACGTCTCGGCGAACCCTGGCTCATCGCTACGGTGGCGGGGGTCGGCTACCGCATTGACACACCACCGGAGAGCGGGGACGAGGGAGGGAACGGTGGATCGAGCACCTGATTTAAGTGTCCGCCTCAAGTTCACTCTGAGCTATGCGGGCTTCCTCATGCTCGCAGGTGCCTTGATGCTCGTTGCCGCATGGTTCGCCGGCCAGCACATACAATTATTTGAACGGCTCCTGCGATATATGCCCGACGGTATAGTTACCACTCTCGGGGGTTTAGTCCCCGGAAACAACTCTTACTTCCTGCGCGCTTTCGCTCCGGCGGCGGCGGTGGTACTGACGTTCCTGCTGGGGTTTGGCTTGCTGGGCGGGTGGCTTCTCGCCGGTCAGATGCTATCCCCCCTGACCCGTATCACCGATGCCACCCGCATCGCCGCCACCGGTTCGCTTGCCCATCGAATCCGGCTAGAAGGCAGGCGCGATGAGTTCCGCGAACTCGCCGACAGCTTCGATACGATGCTCGCACGACTCGAAGCGCAGGTCGCCGAACAGCAGAGATTCGCTGCCAACGCCTCCCACGAACTGCGTACCCCTCTGGCAATCACACAAACGCTTCTGGATGTCGCCCGCAATGATAGCAACCACGACAACGGCGAACTCATCGAACGCCTTCATACTGTGAATACCCGTGCAATCTATCTTACGGAGGCGTTGCTTCTGCTCAGCCGTGCCGACCAACGCTCCTTTACGCGGGAACAGGTTGACTTATCCCTCATCGTTGAAGAAGCCACCGAAACACTCCTCCCCCTCGCCGAAAAACGCGGAATCACTATCGAGACCTCCGGCGACATCACCCTTACCAATGGCTCGCACACGCTCCTGCTACAGTTAAGTACAAACCTCATACACAACGCGATTGTCCACAATCTGCCCGAACAGGGTAGCGTGTGGGTAACAACCGGCATTCAATCCGGAAGTGCGGTGCTTACCATCGAGAACACAGGAGAAAGTCTCACGCCACAGATGGTTGCCACGCTTGTGGAGCCGTTTCAGCGCGGTACCGAACGCATCCGCACCGACCATGCAGGCGTTGGTCTAGGTCTCGCAATCGTCAAAAGCATTACGCAAGCACACGACGGAACCCTCACCCTCACACCCCGCGCCGCCGGGGGGCTTTGTGTCACAGTGCAACTGCCCGCCGCGCCCCCCTATAGTCATTCGGGTTCGCAGGAATAACCACGCTTGCCAATCAGCCTGATCGGACAGAATCAAAACTTTCCACCCCTCAAAATAGAAAATTCCCGAAAAATCAGGCTAAAAAGTTTCGATTCTTTACCAATTTTCCCAAATTTCCTATTCCCCTCTTGACAAGGGTTCGATTTCACGATAGAGTTACGCCCATGAACGCGCTGAGTGCTGTCTCACCTCTTTCCCAACAACCAACCTGTACAGGTGGGTCGTTCGGCGCGTCTGTGTATGCCTATTCGTTTAACAGCTTTTATAGCTATTATTTTGGGAGCATGACTCCACGATTGGCGCACACGCCGGAGGGTAGCGCACCCCGCTAACCTCCCCCTTTACCAGAGCAGTTAAAGAGCGTGATGCCCATCGGCACACGCTCTTTTTTATTCCACAGGAGCAATCATGCACACCAAAATGCGTGGGGTACGCGGGGCAATTACCGTTGAGGCGAACGAGCGCGAAGCCATTCTGAGCGCGACGGAAGAGTTGTTGTATGCCATTATCACGGCGAACCACATGGATGTGGACGACGTGGCAAGCATTATTTTCAGCACCACAAACGATCTCAATGGCGAGTTCCCGGCGTTGGCGGCGCGACGATTGGGGTGGACTGACACCCCTCTGCTCTGCACCCATGAAATGGATGTGCCGCACGGCATGGCGCGGGTGATCCGCGTTCTGGTGCATTGGAATACCGACAAAGGGATTAAAGAAGTTGAGCATATCTATCTGCGACGGGCGGTGCTGTTGCGACCCGACAAGGTGAAGGGGGCTGTGGTGCCCACGCTGGCGGGGCATGGAGTAGAGGCAGGACGCGGGACGCAGGACGCAGAAAACGGCGCGAATGGGGAAACGGGAAATGAGAAACGAGAAACGGAACCCCACCCCCTAGCCCCCTCCCAAGAGGGGGAACCCGCCCGACAAGCACATGTATCTAGCCCCGTCCCTTCAGGGCGGGGGGAACGCGGGACGCAGGACGCAGAAAACGGCACGAAAGGGGAAAAGAGAAATGAGAAATGGGAAACGGAAACCCACCCCCTCGCCCCCTCCCAAGAGGGGGGACACGACACTCCCGCCCTGACGCAGGTATCCCGCCCCCACATTCACCCGATTTCGATTCCCTCCGCCGACATCCCCCCCGCCAGCCACCCCAACGGGCAAAACGGGAATGGACATTCCTCCAACGGACATTCCAACGGCAACGGACACCACCCCGACACCGAACACCCTATCACGCTCCACCACCTCAATGGTACGAATGGTAATGGGCGACAAAACGGGATTTCGGGTATACTTTCGACAGAGAATCCACGCGGACCCGCCCTAATCAACAAGGGTACTTCTGTGCCGCGCAAGGGAGGCGACCTTATGGTTATTGTGGTAATGAAACCGGGCGCAACAGCGGCGCAAATCGGCGAAGTGTTAAAACGAATTGAATCCGAGGGCTTCCTCGTTCACCTTTCCCGCAGTGACGAACGCACCATTATCGGCGTGATTGGCGGCGACAAACCGATTCCCAATCGTCGGTGGGAGGCATTGGACGGGGTGGAAAAGGTCATGCAAGTGACCCAACCCTTCAAACTCGCCAGCCGTGAATTTAAGTCGGACAAAACCCTCATCGAAATCGGCAATGTCACCATCGGCGGTGACGAAGTGGTGATTATGGCGGGTCCCTGCTCGGTGGAGAGCTACGACCAGATGATGACCACCGCCCGCGCCGTCAAAGCGGCTGGCGCGAAAATTCTGCGCGGCGGAGCCTTCAAACCCCGTTCCTCCCCGTATGATTTCCAGGGGATGGGGGAAGAGGGACTGAAAATTCTGGCGGAAGCCCGCGCCGAAACCGGCTTAAAAATCGTCACCGAAGTGATGTCCCCCGAACAGGTGGATTTGGTCGGCAAATACACCGATATTTTCCAAATCGGGGCACGGAATATGCAAAACTACGCCCTGCTTCATGCCGTGGGCGAGGCGCAAAAGCCGGTTCTACTCAAACGGGGGATTGCCGGGATGATTAAAGAATTGCTTCTGTGCGCCGAATACATCCTATCACACGGAAACTATCAGGTGATGCTCTGCGAACGGGGGATTCGTACCTATGAAACCGCCACGCGCAACACCTTTGACCTGAACGCGATTCCCGTTCTGCAACAGCTCTCCCACCTGCCTGTGATTGCTGACCCCAGCCATGGTGTGGGCAAATCGGAATATGTCCCCGCCGTATCGCGGGGCGCGTTGGCGGCGGGCGCGGACGGAATTATTCTGGAAGTGCATCCCGACCCCGCGAACGCGATGAGCGATGGCTATCAGAGCTTGACAGTGGAAGGCTTCAGCACCCTGATGGACCAAATGCGGCGGTTGGCGGCGGCAATGGATCGGCATATTGCGCCTGCCCTGCCCGAACCAGCGTTTGCCAACGGACACCTGAGCGCGGTACATGGCTAATTTCAATGTGGGGCGGGTGGCGGTGATTGGTCTGGGGCTGATTGGCGGCTCTTTTGTGAAAGCGGTTCGCCATGCGGGAATTACAGACACTATTATTGGTTATGACAGGGCGACGGATACGATGTCTGCCGCCCTTGCGGATGGGGCAATTGATGAGGGGGCAGAAACGCCCCACGCCGCCGTTGCCCACGCTGATGTGGTCGTGCTGGCAACCCCGGTGCGGGTCATCCTTTTATTATTAAAGGAAATTGCTCCTGCCATTCCCCAAGGGTGCAAGGTCTTTGATTTAGGCTCTACCAAACGGGAGATTGTGGCGGCAATGAACCGTTTACCCCCTTATGTGTCAGCCGTTGGTGGGCATCCTATGGCGGGTAAGACCTCCGGCGGGTGGGGTGCTACCGATGGCACTTTGTTCCACAATGCCCCCTTCGCCCTCTGCGCTACCGAACGCACCCCTGCGGTAGAAGGCAGTTGGGCAGAGTTTATGGTACGTGCCATTGGCGCAAAGCCTTTATTCCTTGACCCCGCCGAACATGACGAAGCGGTAGCGGGGGTAAGCCATCTTCCTTACATCCTCTCCTCTACGCTGGTTCGTGCCGCTCAGCCATCGGGGGCGGCGGCGCAATTGGCAGCGGGAAGCTATCGCGACACCAGCCGCGTTTCCGCCCACGACCCGCGGATGTACGGGGATATTTTGCTCACCAACCGCGATAATGTCCTTGCCGCCATCCGCCGCGCCAAAAGCATTCTGGGCGACCTTGAAACCGCTTTGGAGGCTAATGACGAAGAAGCGATGAAGGCGTGGATGAACCAAGCGAGAAACGGGAAATGAGAAACGAGAAGTTCCCGTTTCTCATTTCCCGTTTCTCATTTCTCGAATGACACACAAAACCCTCCTCGTTCGTCCCCAACGCACCCCTCTGCGCGGCACGGTGCAGGTGCCGGGCGATAAATCTATTTCCCATCGTACTCTCTTATTTGGCGCGTTGGCGGAAGGCGAAACCCACGCCGAAGGGTGGCTTCCCGCCGAAGATTGTCTTGCCACGCTTCATATATTAGGAGCGTTGGGTGTATCCATTGAGCAACCGACCCCGACCACCGTGAAAATACAGGGAGTAGGATTGCGGGGCTTACGAGAAGCCGAAAACGTGCTGGATTGCGGCGGAAGCGGTACAACCATGCGCCTGTTGGTGGGGTTGCTCTCCGGGTTCCCATTTCTCAGCGTTCTGACAGGCAACCCCGCTCTGCGTCGCCGCCCGATGGGGCGCGTGGCAACTCCGATTCGACAGATGGGCGCAACCATTCTGGCGCGTACCGCCGATGGCAAAGAACGCGCCCCGCTTGCGATTCACGGGGACACGTTGCGCGGCATGGACTACCGGATGCCCATGGCAAGCGCACAGGTGAAAAGTGCGGTGCTGTTGGCAGGGTTGTATGCGGACGGGGAAACCATCGTCACCGAACCGGGACCGACCCGCGACCACACCGAACGGCTCCTGCGGGCGATGGGCGTTGACATTCAAAGCGATGGGGCACGGGTAGCGATTCAGCCGCCAACTTCGTCCCTCTCTCCCCTGCAAGGGGTGGATGGAGGAATCTATTCGATTCCGGGCGACCCCTCCTCGGCGGCATTTCCGATGGCGGCGGCAGTGCTGGTACAGGACAGCGAGATTGCCCTGCGAAACGTAGGGGTAAACCGCACCCGCACCGGTTTGATGGATATTCTGAATACGATGGGCGAGCCGGTTGCCCTTGCCGCGCCCGACATTGAAGAAATCGAACCCACCGCCACCCTCTTTGTGCGCCACGATGTTTTACGCGGCACGGAGATTGGCGGGGTGGTGGTGGTTCGTGCCATTGACGAGTTCCCAATTCTGGCGGTGATTGCGACACAGGCGGAAGGGGAAACGCGGGTACGCGATGCGGGCGAATTGCGCGTCAAAGAAAGTGACCGCATTGCCAGCGTGGTGCAGGAATTGGGTAAAATGGGCGTGGTGCTGGAGGAAGCGCAGGATGGCTTTGCGGTGCGCGGTCCCGCCCATTTGCGCGGGGCAGAGGTGGATAGCCACATGGACCACCGTCTGGCGATGGCGTTGGCAATCGCGGGGTTGGTGGCGGAAGGCGATACCCGCATTACCCATGCCGAAGTGATTGACGACAGCTTCCCCGGCTTTGTGGAATTGATGCGCGAGTTGGGGGCAGAGATGGAATGGATGTGATTTGAGAAAGGAGAAATGAGAAACAGGAAGCGTAATTTTAGATTCTTTCTCGTTCCTCATTTACTATTTTTTCTATCACCACCCCACGTTCCGCTACGCTCCACATGGGGCTATCGTCATGCCACCTGTTATCACAGGTTTTTACTATGCGGGATGGGTAATCGAGAGTGCAAAAAAACCCCTGACAAGGGGTGACGAGTTTGAGTCCTATGTGCAACCCCTCGTGCCGTTCGAGGGGTGAAACGTGGGGTGGGGGTAAATAACACTGTTATGTCTATGGAAAATTCAATTTACGATGAGGAAACCATACCCTCACGAGTGGGTATCATCGGTTATCCGGTAGGGCATGGCCTTTCCCCCAAAATGCACACGGCGGCATTTCGAGCAGTTGGATTAAATCTGT
>CBKYSX010000024.1:0-14580 GCA_966690745.1 uncultured Ardenticatenales bacterium | reverse complement strand
CAGGGCGACAAGCACCTACCAAAACAACAAATATCAATAGAAAAACACATCGGCGCATCATTCTCCTCCTTCGCAGTGTAAAAAATATTACATCCCAAGAAATAGTACAGGTACAGAACATTTTTAGTTCAGTTTCCCATTTCTCCTTTCACGCAGGGGCGCAGGAATTCCAAGAATGTGGTACTATGGGAAAAACGGCAACCAGCAGTGAGGTCTTTATGGCTGACGGACAGTATACACCCCACATGGCGGTGAAAATCAAAACGGTTGTACCTGAGAATGGTGAGATGACCTTAACCTTGCCCTTTGCGGCAGGGCGCGAGGTGGAAATTATTGTGATGGCACAGGGCGCAACGCTGAACCATCTGCCCGAGGGCGAACCCTTGTCAGATGTAACCCCTATTGCTACGGAAGAAAAAAGCGTAGACCCACGCCAGGTCAGTGAGGTATTGCGGGAATTGTCGGATGAACTGATTACCCGCTACGAAACTCTGTTCCGTGTGGAACGAAAATCGCCGGATAACCCCGAATCATAAGGAGCATTGTTTATGACTGAATTGCCTGAAGTCACAACGGCGTTGCCGGGTGACAAAAGCAAGGCATTGATTGCACGGGATCAAAAAGTGGTTTCTCCTTCCTTGACGCGGGATTACCCCTTTACGATGAAACGGGGGCGCGGCGCGTGGGTATGGGATGCCGATGATAACAAATTTCTGGATTTTACCTGTGGTATTGGTGTTACCAATGTCGGGCATTGTCACCCGAAGGTGAACGCCGCTATCAAAGCACAGGTGGATGAGTTTCTGCACATGGCAGGCACCGATTTTTATTATGAGGTACAGGTTGCCCTGGCGGAGAAATTGGGGCAGATGGTGCCGGGAGATATGCCCAAACGGGTTTTCTTCACCAATTCGGGAACCGAAGCCATAGAGGGTGCCTTGAAACTGGCGCGGAAACGGACCGGGCGACCCAAAGTCTTGGCATTTAGCGGTGCGTTTCATGGGCGTACTTATGGCTCGTTGAGTTTGTCAGGCTCTAAACCTTTGCACAAGGCAGGCTATGAACCCATTCTCCCCGCCATTCTCCATGTACCGTATGGCTATTGTTACCGTTGCCCCGTCAATCTGACCTATCCGGGGTGCAATATAGATTGTGTGGATTTCATCGAACGGATGGTCTTTGGCAAGCTGGCGGAACCGGGCGAAGTCGCCGCGATTTTTGTGGAGCCGATGCAGGGCGAAGGTGGGTATGTCAACCCGCCCCTAGAATGGCATCACCGTCTACGAGAGTTATGCGATAAATATGGGATTTTGCTGGTGGCGGATGAAGTGCAAAGCGGGATGGGGCGAAGCGGTAAATTTTTTATGATGGAGCAGTACGGGGTGGTTCCCGATATTACCTGTGTGGCAAAAGGGATTGCCAACGGGCTACCTCTTGGGGCGATTGTCGCCAAAGCCGACATCATGGATTGGGAACCGGGGTCCCATGGCACGACCTTTGGCGGCAATCCGGTTTCCTGCGCGGCGGCATTGGCAACCATTTCCGCGATGGAAGAAGAGGGCTGTCTGGAAAATGCCACCGCAATGGGAGCGCGGCTGATGGCAGGGTTGCGCCAGTTGCAAAGTGAATATCCTCAAATCGGGGATGTGCGCGGCATCGGGCTGATGGTGGGGGCAGAATTGATTGACCCGGACACCGGCGCACACGCCAAATACCTACGGGATTCTGTCGTGAATGATGCTTTTGAAAGAGGATTCTTGTTGTTGGGCGCGGGCAGTTCTACGGTACGTTTTTTGCCGCCATTGAATGTCACTGCCGATGAAATTGATGTGGGGTTGGATTTGTTCGCGGCGGCACTGTCGGGCGTAATCCCCTGAGTTATTCCCTTCTATTCCTTCCCCGCTCTAAAGAGGCGGGGCTAATAAGCTAAACGGCAAATACGATAAAGCTTATTAGCCCCGTTCCTTTAGGACGGGGTAGCACGGGGACGCGCCACCCCGGTTTATTTCCCTTACGGCAGTTTTACATACACAGGCTCAAAGCCAACCGTAATCAGCCCGGCGGTGGGGGGCGGAAGCGGATTGCCAAGTTTGTCATACAACGTTGCCCCCGCAGGGTAGGGAACGGTATGTACGGTAGCATTGTTGCTCCAATAAATCCGAAACTCCCGGTTTCCGGCACCGCGGAAGGCGTACCCTTCCAAGCCGTTGGGGTCTTCTGCCAACGTGCTAAGGTAGGTCGGATTGCCCAATTGTGCCGTCATAAAGGTGAGGGCATGATACGCAGGGCGGGGGTTGAGTTGCGGGTCCAACATCCCCGCATACCGCCAGCCGGGGTCATTGACGCTATACCAAATCACGGAGGTGATATTGTTGGCAATGGCGCGGCTATAGAGGCGGACGACATAATTTGCCTGGTCTTGTTGGAGCAGGGTTTGATCTACGTTACAGGAGGCTCCCTCATAACAGAGCAATGCTCCCTCAGTCAAAAACACAGGTTTATTTACGCCAAACGCCGCCATTTCTTGCCGGATAAACTCTAATTTTCCGACGACTACCCCACCCCGATGAGACCAAAGCGGATAGGTAAGTTCCCAATCGGTGCGCGTCAGGGCGTGTAAGGGGTAGCCGTGATACGCTACCGCATCAAAATTATTGCCGTTGCCATGTTGTAAAATGCCCCGCAGGAAGTGTGCGCCCGCGCAATTCCGTCCATCCGGGTAGGTATAATTGGGGTCACATTCCAACAGCAATCCGCCAATAATCACCTGAGCGTTCGGGTTTTCCGCTTTAATCCGGGGATACACTGCCGACAACATCTGGCTGAAATAGCCCCCGCCGTAATTGGGGTCGTTTTCGTCGCCCCAACAGCCGAAATTCTGGTTGTTGGTTGCATAATCGGGGTCTACATCCGGCTCGTTATAAATTTCGAAGTGGTTGACGTAATAAGGTGCGCCTTTATAGCGTTCGGCAAGGTCGCCCATAAAAACAGCAAAATCATCCAGGGCATCGAGGGTAATCAAGCTACAATCTTTAGCAGGCACTTGCCGCGCCCAGCTGGGGGCTTGCCCGACACTGACAATCGTAGTTAGCCCCGCCGCCACCCGCTCCCGGATTGCGGTTTCAAAGGCTTGCAAAGCAGCCCAATTCCGTGCGCCCGGCGTGGGTTCCACACTCGACCACTCTAATTCGACATAACGGCTCCATGTCACCCCGGCATCCGCCGCTAACGGCGCAACACGATCATCAGAGCCGGGAATAATCTCGCCGCCAAAAATATTCGGGGGGGGCGGGGGAGGGGGGATACGATACGATTGGATGAGTGGGAGATAGAGGGATTCGATGAATTGTTGCGGTGGAGCGGCAAAGGTGGGTGTGGCGATAGCTAATATAAATAAAAGTAAGCCGAGCCACCCCAGCCTGGCACTCCAAGCCAGTCTAGGGTTCATGGAGAACCTCCTAATATAACAGGGAGGACAAAAGACTGCGGGAAGATAGTACCTTTGTAGGAATATAGCAAGTTACTTGAAGGGTGTCAGTAAGGCAATAGTAACGTAAGCAGTATACCACCATGAGGAAACGATGGAAGCCGAACAGGGACTCAAACGGTTTTACGGCGCAGAGGCGGCGCGGCTGTTAGGAAATCATATTGTTAAAGCATATCCGACTTTTGATGTAGATGCCTATGCAAATGAGGTAGCACAAGGCGTACAGGGATTAGAATTGAAGGCACGCTTGAAGGTGATGATGGAGGCATTGCGGGGGCGATTGCCGCAGGCATACCCTGCCGCCATTGAAATTTTGGTGGCAAGTTTAGGACCGGAATTGGATGTCCACGAAGGCATTTTTAAGCAGGGCTGGTTTTGGGGTCCGGTGGTATTGTTTGTACAGGAGTATGGGTTGGATGAGCCGGAGATCTCTTTGGCGGCATTGAATGCCATGACGCGGCGGTATACCGCAGAGGAAGCTCTACGCCCCTTTATTGTGCGCCATTATGACGAAACGATGCGCCATCTATGGGAATGGGTGGAGGATGCAAGTTTCCATGTGCGGCGATTGGTGAGCGAGGGCACCCGTCCGCGCCTGCCGTGGGCGATGCGACTGGAGCGGTTTGTGAACGACCCGCGCCCGGCGTTGGCATTATTGGAACCGTTGCGGGACGACCCCGCCCTCTATGTGCAAAAATCGGTTGCCAATCACCTCAATGATGTTGCCAAAGACCATCCTGACCTTGTGGTGGAGATCGCCGAACGGTGGATGCAGGAGAACCCGACCCCTGCCCGCCACTGGATTGTGCGGCATGGATTACGCACGTTGATTAAAGCGGGGAATACAAGGGCTTTGGCAGTGGTGGGGGCGGAGCCTACCGAGGGGATTACGGTTTCCCGCTTTGCAGTCACCCCTGCGCGGATTCAGGGAGGGGATACTATTACGCTACAGGCAACGCTACAAAATGAGAGCGATACCACCCAAACGCTGGTTATAGATTATGCCATCCATTTTGTGACGCAACGGGGTACTCCCGGCAGAAAAGTATTTAAGTGGTCAACTATTGAAGTTGCACTGGGGACGGTAAAATCTTTGGAAAAACGCCATTCCTTCCGCCCCATCATCACCCGCCGCTATTACCCCGGAATGCATCGAATCGAAATTCAGGTAAATGGAGAAGTGATGGGAATAGGAATGGTAGAATTGGCGTAGGGCGTAACCTGTGCTGACGTATTCACCTATAAGAGAGGAGCCACCATGTACGAAGATGAAGAAGAAAGTATGTGGATTATGAGTCTTAAGAAGTTCGTCCGCCAAAAAGATTGGGGAATGATTGGCTCCTTCCAAGATGCGATAGCCGAGGGAGGTACGCCGCTCATCGAAGACATCTATGGGGATAATGAAAATGTATTGGTGACATTTTTGTGGGAGTCGGATGATGGGCAACCAGCAGACAATGTGGTTTTGATCAGCGATTTATACAATCGTTGGTGGTATCGAGAATTTCAAGAGAGCTCGTTTACGCCTATCTATGGAACCGGATATTGGTATTTAACCCGCAAGATGAACAAAGAGATTCGGGAAACATACAAAATTTCCGTGAATGATGAGATGGTGCATTGGTCAGAGGTAAACGATGGAGAAACCTTTAAGCGGGTAAGCGCAACATGGCGTACCGATCCTTTGAACAAAACCCCGTTTACCATTCCTAAAGCCGATGGTAGCGAGGAGATATGGTCTTATTTTGAATTGGATAATGCCCCGCCGCAACCGCTAATTATTGCCCATGCGGGGGTTGCCAAGGGACAACTGAGCGAACATCGGTTGAATAGTAAACAGATTGAGGGGGAACAACGCCTCTGGCTTTATCGTCCTCCAAACGTACAGGTAGGGATGCCACTGGTGGTATTATTGGATGGGTGGGATTACCATAACGCTATTCCCACCCCTATTATCCTCGACAATCTGATTGCCGAAGGACGAATTCCACCAACGGCGGCGGTGTTGGTGGACACACCAAAACGAATTCCCCATTTGGATTGCTCCGAAGCGTTTGCCGGATTTTTAGCCAACGAAGTTGTTCCCTGGGCGCGGAGCCACTTGTCGCTTACCGCAGAGCCGGAACAAATACTCGTAGGAGGAGTAAGCCTCGGCGGGTTGCAGGCGGCATTCACGGCATTGAAACACCCAGAGGTATTCGGCGGCGTGATTGCCCAATCCGGCTCTTTCTGGCGCGGAACGCCGGGGGTATGGGGGGAGACAATTTGGAGTGACCCGAACGAATGTTGGCTTATTCAGCAATTTGTAACGACCCCAACACTACCGATACGCTTTTACATTGAAGCAGGACGACACGAAAACCCAAGCGACCATAAGACCATAACCTTATTACGTTCCTCCCGCTATTTGCGGGATGTGTTGCGGGCAAAAGGATACGATGTCACCTACCATGAATTTGAAGGCGGGCATCGGTATGTGTGCTGGCGCGGAACGTTAGGCGAAGGTATTGTCGCTTTGCTGAAAACTTAAATTATGGGACGTGTTGCACTGACTATTGTATAGGTCTGGATATGGTGAAAATCGGGACGTTTGAGACAATAGCGAGGGGAGGTGGGGTCGGTGAGAGCTTCTAACTCCTGCCAATCTTCCGACGATAGATACGGTTGAACCCGATACCCCCAATAACCGCGAAAGACCACTTCTAAAAAATAGCTTTCCTCTTCCGCCGACAAGGGGGCTGTCCGTTCAATCGTAATCGTTTTTGCCGTTGCCGGAGTTTCCATGGCGGCGGTTGCCCAACCGACATAGTTTCGGGCATTAGTAGTAGCATGAGCGGAGATGTTGTACTTATCCCGTTAATACTGATAACACGCTAACATCACCTCCCGTTCCAGCCGTTCATTCCACGCGAAAAACATATCAGGCAGGAAGGTGCTACGCCCCAGCAAAAGGGTACCGCCGGGACGCAGGAAGAGAATTAGTCGGCGCAATTCCCCCACAGGGTCGGTAAGATGATGAATGGTGTTACTGCACCATATCCAATCGAATGAGGCATCAGGAAAGGTAAGACTGGTTAAATCTCCCTGTTGGTAGGTAACGGGCAAATCGGGCGGCTGATGCTGGATGGCATGGTCAATATGGGCATGGGATAGATCTATCCCCAACACGTCCCCTTGATACGCCTGTTCCGCCAACCATCGGGTCATTAAGCCCGTGCCGCACCCGATATCAAGAATTGAGTCGGTGGCGCGAATGCCCAGCGAAGCAATCAATCCACGCAGTTCCCGTTCAGCAAACCGATTGAAACGATCCAATTTGTGAGTAAAGGCACGGTTGGGTGTATCGCCAAGCAGGGTCATGGGGTGTTTTCCATTGCCAACGTATGAATTAAATGTCGAAACCGCTCCTACCTTGCCATAAAGGGCTAAGGATTAACCATAAGTATTTCGCCCCTCATTTTAAGGAGGATACTGGTAGGGGCGGGTCATCGGAACGGCGGATTTGTCCTTATAGAGATCTGACCCGCCCGCTGTTGGGGGTGGGATGTGCGCCGGGTGGGTCGGTTCTATGCCCAACGGCGGGCGAGTCACAAGTTCCATTTTGCATGTTTCGCCATTCCGATGACCCGCCCCTACCAGTCAAAGGATCAAGGGGGGACAAGAGGTGCGCATCCATAGCCTAATAAGCGGCTTATGAGCACCTTTGCTTTAGCGGGGAACGGCGGCGTACCCGTAACTCTTAATGCTTAATGTCCATTATATGTTTTATTGCAGGAACATGGATATAGGTACGATATAGATACAAGCAGGGCTGATTCCATTGCGGAATCAGCCCTGCTTATAATTACGGGTTACTCTACCAGTGTAGGTAGCGGCTCGGCAGAGGTTTCTGTCGGGGTTCGTCGTGCGCCGAAGAGCAACGGTAAGGCGGGGGTGAGCAACGCGCTACTTGCCACAAAGGCGGCGCGAAGCGAATAGGAGCCGATAGCCCCCAATGGCGGACCCCCTGCCAATTGCCCGATGGCATCCATCTGCCCCGACATCGAAAGCACGGTCGCACGAACCTGCGGGGTCGTGATTTGACCGTTGATCCATGTGTTAAAGAGCGGATGGATGAGGTTGCGGGAGATGGTGAAGGCGAAATAGGCAAGCAATGCCCACGCCACATGGGGTGCAAGCCCGAACAACAGCAGAGCGGCAACCATGATGGCAGTCAACACCATAATCGTATCGGTGAGGCGGCGGGTGTTGTTGGTATCAAGGCGGCGACGCAGATATTCCGCGCCCGTAACGGCAAGGAATAGCTGAATCAGGTTCAACCCGGCGATGAAGGTAACGGGTGTAATGATGGTCATCGCAGCAAGGTTGAAAGTTTCCAACAGGTGTGCCTGCCACAACCGGTCCCACGCTTCGCTGAACAACCCGAAGAACAACCCGACCCCTAAAATACGGAGAAGGGTCGGTTTGCCGCGCACAACGGCAAATCCTTCCATAAAAGTTGCCCGCATTTTTTGGAATACTGATGATTCGGGGCGTTCGGTGGGTTTAAAGCCCGTTTCCGGCATGGTTAACAGGAGGAGAACAGCAATACCAATAATCAACCCTGCTCCGATGAGCATCGGAAGTTGTAAGGCAATCGTGGCGAGTAAGGCACTGCCGCCAATACCGATAGCAGAGCCAATCCGTGCGACCTGTTCGCCACGAATAAAGGCTTGCCCGGCACGTTCCATCCCGATTTCATCCACCAGCCAGGCATCATACGCGCCACTGATAAAGGTCCAGCCCACGCCCCAAACGATGTGTCCAATGAACATCGCGATAAAGGTGGGGATGACCATCATGAAGTAGGCGATACCCACGACGAAAAAGCCGATAATCACCGAGAGGCGACGGCTATACAAATCGGCAACGATGCCTGTGGGAACTTCACACAGGAAGATGGTGACTTCTAGGGCGGTGCCGACAATGACCAGTTGGAACGGGGTCATGCCGATAACCGTAATCGAATAGACGGTGATAGCGGTCCAAATCAGACTGGAGGCAAGGCTATAGAGGAAAATACGCCACAGGTGGAGGCGATACGGGTCAATAGGTCGAAGCGACATATGTGAATTGTCTTAACCGTATCGCGTAGAGGATTATTCCGAATCATACACAATACGGGGTTAGGTTGGGTTATTAAATTTCATAGTCCGAACAATGTTATGGATGTGTGAAACGGATAGAAGAATTGTCATTAAAACGCTCCTGTGGCGAGTTGGGTGAATCATACTAATAAACGCACCCTTGCCCGTATTTTGGCAGGGTACAATAATGGTATGTGAATTACACGAAATATCAACTTTTGGGTTCAGAAGGGGCAAACATCATCCACTTTTAGGATAATGTTTCCCATCTCGTTGAGGGGATAGGTCAGCCCATCAGGGTTATCCACCGCAGAGCGGAAAGCGGCGCAGGCGGCGGCGATATTGTTCTCTCCGGCGAAGCTGTCAACCAGCGCGGTAAGGGGAGCCTGATAGGGGTCGTTGGGGTCAACCGCCGCCCGAAACACCTCTAAATAACCGCTATCATCACTGCTCGCAATCAGCGAGGCAATAATCAGACGCGCCCCCGCAAATTTTTGGATGGCGTTGGTTTCCTCGTACGCATCAAATTCCCATCCGGTATGCCCCGGCGTAGGTGCAGAAAAAATTGCATCGTAGAGTTTTTTTGCCTCGGTATAGCCTTGTGCGTCAAACAGCGCATTTGCCTGAAGCAATTTCAGATACAGGACATTTTGTGAACTCTGGGTATTTCCGGCCAATGACCAGAGTCCATAGTCGGTATTTTGATAGGAACCATCGGATGTACACGGTTTTAGTTGATAGAGGACATCATCATTGCCATCTCCTGTGATATCCGAGATGGCGCGTATGGTTGTGTTTGCCTCAGCATTTATCTCCTTCAGCGAATCATGGAGGAGTGTCCCTGAATCCGGTTCCACAATAATGACGTTGCTACATCCTTCGCTATCGGGGGCGGTTTGTAATATCCACTCACCTGTGCCATCACCCGTCAGGTCTCTACTAATATCCCAAAACGAGCCTTCATTGAGGTATCCTGCATTACGTAATGCTTGAGTCACCTCTTCAATAGGGTGTTGGGCGCGGGCGGCTTCCACCAGATCGGCGGCAATCGTAGCTTGATCGGATGGGGGTGTCGAAGCAAAAATCGGATTCCCGGATAAATATATTTGCACCAGCCATACCAAAAGGATGATTGCAAGAACAGAGGCAAGGGGAATCACCCATCGTTGCCTGTTGATCGCTACTAATGTTTTGAATGGTTGGAGGGACGCATTTTTTGGTGGCGTAGA
The DNA here is from genome assembly GCA_966690745.1 of uncultured Ardenticatenales bacterium. Lineage (GTDB taxonomy): Bacteria > Chloroflexota > Anaerolineae > Ardenticatenales > Ardenticatenaceae > CBKYSX01. The sequence goes on along the minus strand of CBKYSX010000024.1, from coordinate 4,738 downwards.
AGGCGCGGGTTCGGGCGGGGCAGATTCGGGAACATAGGTGCGTGGGACAAAGGAAGGTTCCGGTTCAAGTTCGGGTTCATCTATCCGGCGGGGAGGAGTAGGGTGTATGATGGACGAAGTTGATTTAACTGTCTCTGAGGGAGGGGTTACAACGGAGGCTGAAACAGAAGGCGTTGGCGGCTGTGCGAGGGTAAAAAGAATACCTTCGTGAGTACGTGAATACAGCACCGGAATGCCCCATTCCACCCGTTGCGTTTCGGCAAAGAGGGTACGTCGGGCTTCCGTGAGAGCGGTCTCCATCGAAACCTCATCCGTCACGGTCGCGTAAAAGGTACGGGCAACCGTCAATGCATAATCATCCCGTACCGCCGATTGCATCGCAAGCACGGCGGGAATTCCCTGCTGAATTAAACTCTGGGCGACCCCGGCAAAGGGGTCGTTCACTGCCGTTTTACCCCCTTCACAGACATTTAGAAAGACGAACCGAAGGGTGGCGCGATAATCGCGGAGCAAAAAGCCGAGGCTTTGCCCGTTGGTGCGTTTGCTATGGCGGCGTTCATCTTCCAGAAACAGAACGCCATCTTGTACCGTTTGCTCAAACGCGCCATGTCCGATGAAATGGAGCAAATGATAGGGAGTACGGCGTAATGCCGCTTGTAAAGAAGCGAAGGTCGGCGGGGTTAATCGCTCGATATGCAAAATGCCCCTTTTTACTAAGGGGGCAAGCGCGTTCTGGAGATTTGCCCATTCGACATCGGCATCTAAAGCTTCAAGGTCAACCGGGGCGGCAATAATGACCAGTAAGCGGAGCGGCGCGGCAACGGCAAGCGGATCTACGCGGCGCGGCTGTTCCAAATAGCGGACAATCGGGCTGGTATTAGAGAGCGCAAGGAAGAGGTTTTCTTCGCGGTCATATAGAAATTCCCACGGTAGATTGGCGAGGGCGGGAGCATGGTTAAAACTTAGGCGTACCCGTAAAGCCGGGTAGTCACTTTGGGCGCGGCGAAACATATCCCGAACGGAGCCTGTAAAGAGTGCCTCAAAGAGGCTCCCCCCGAAATCTTTTGCCGCTTGCAATTCCGGCGCATCTCCGGCACGCCGCCATATCCCATGTTGTCCTGCCCCCATCCGTAAGAGAAGGTTCTCCAGTTCCAGATCCGCAAACGGTAAACGGAAGGGTTGCGTGGCTTCCGCCCCTTCGATGCGGGCGTGAACCGTAAAGGTTCCGTCCTCCTCGTCAATACTGAGGTCAAAGTTTTGCAGGTCCATAGCACATCAGAAAAGGGCAGGATAAGAGGGCGGAAGCACAACCTATCTTCCGACCATTGTCTGCTTACAATTTATTATAAGAGCGGAACGCAGGGTGTAAATAGGGAGTTAAGAATTAAACGGTGGAGCGGTGTTTTTTAGAAGGAGGGGAAAGTGGTGTCGGCGAGAAGGCATAACCCACCGACACCGATGATGAATCTAAGCCCCTTCCTTCAACCCCGACCCACTGAGCGGAATCAAAATGGTGGCATTGTCCGGCAGACGACGGCGTACTTCTGCAAGGGCGGCAACCGTGACCGCCGAAGTGTGTTCGACAAAGAGACCCCGTTCGGCAAGGGCGCGGCGGGCGGCAATGACCGCATCATCAGAAACCGACAGGGCAAACCCATTGCTCTCGCGCAGGGCGCGGAGCATTTCCCGTCCCCGCGCCGGGGTCGCAATACGGATTCCGGCGGCAATCGTATCTTGCTCCGTCACCGGGGCAGGCTCCTCTAACCCCTGTTCAAACGCGGCGACTATCGGGGCGCAGGCATCGGATTGAACCCCGATCAGGCGCGGCATCATCTCAATCAATCCCCCCCGTTGCAGGGCGCGGAAGCCGCGATAATAGCCCAACAACATGCCCCCCTGCCCGAGCGGAACAATGATTGCCGTAGGTAAATTTCCCCCGCTTTGCTCCCATACTTCATAGGCGGCGGCGACTTGCCCCAACAGAAAGGCGGGATGCCACGCGTGGGAACCATAGAGGGTGGTTTCGGCGGCGCGATGACATGCCTCGCTCGTTGCAGAACGAGGTCCTTCAATTTCAGCGAGGTTAGCACCAAAAGCGGCAATCTGTGCCTTTTTGGCGGGGGCGGTATAGGCAGGGACAAAAATAGTGGCTTTCACGCCCACTGCCCCGGAATAAGCGGCAATGCTTGCACCCGCGTTCCCCGACGAATCTTCGACAATTTCCGTAATCCCCTGTGCGCGGAGCATGGTGAGCAGGGTACTTGTTCCTCTATCTTTGTATGACCCCGTAGGCATCAGATATTCCAGTTTGAAGGAAACCGGTTCATCCTCCCACAACAGGGTGACAATCGGGGTCATGCCCTCGCCTAATGTCGTTCGCGCCCATACCGGCACGCCGGGGGGTAGCAGGAAATTGGCATATCGCCATTGCCCCCAAACGGCGGCGCGAATCTGAGCGGGGTCGAAGGTTGGGTCCCATGTGTATTCATAGGGTCCGCCACAGGTACATCGCCACGCCAGAGGAGATGAGGGAGGGGTGTTACAGTGCGCGCAAATGATTTGCATAAGTGGTTAGTGAATAGTGATAAGTGAACGGAAGTGACGACAGCAACGACAGTGAACGGCAGAAACGACGTAACGCAAGGGATCAAAGACGCAAAGGGTTATTCGTATGGGGAGGTCAGTCTTACCGATACCTTCCAAAATGAACCTGTTGACCCGCCCGCCGTTAGGAATGCGCCGGGACTCCACAGTACCTGCGCTGTGGAGAATCGCGTTATCCCTATAAACCTGTTGCGCCGTTGCGTGATTCTGTGCCGATGGAAATTTGATAATAGCGCGGATTGGGGAAAATTTATAGCAGAGCAAACGCAACCGGACGGGTATGGGTATTTAGGGGAGTAACAGCGTGTAAAGAGCAGGAGATGGAGCCATGGATGGGCGAGCGTGGCGGTATACCGGGTTACAACTGGCAATTGTAGGATTAGAGGCAATCTGGATTGCGCTGGCGGCAATGGTGCTATCGCCGCAACCTGCCATCGGGGTTGGGGTGCTTGCAATCTTAGGCATCACAACTCTTTTGTGGAATCGTTGGTTATTGACCCAATCGTGGTGGGAACGGGCGTGGGGAAGAATTGTCGGGTTGGTTGGAATGGGTTTTTTATTGATAAGCGCGGGCTGGGCGGCGCAACCAGTCATTATGGCGCAGGCAGTGGCAACAGAGGTCTATGCGGAACGGGTCGCCATCCTGTTAGGCAGTAAACCACTTTTGGTGGCATGGTTGGCAGGGGCGGTGATGATCGGGCGGATTGTGCTGTTATTGCGGCGGCAATTGACGCTGGAACGGGCTATCGGGCGGATTCGTACCAGTGCGGTCTTAACCTTAACCGCGTTAGCCTTGTTGCATGGGGCGGGAAACCAATTTACCTGGTTGGTCGCCGGATTGGTGGGATTTGCGTTGGTGGTTATGCCGTTGGCACGGGCGATGGAATTGGCGAAGGAACGGATGGCGGGGGGAATGCCTTTTACCCTGCGCTGGGTAGGAACGTTGGCTGTAGGAATCGGGTTGGTATTGGCGATAGGGTTGGGCGCAGATGCCCCTTTGGAGCCGCGCCATTTCGGGGTGATTTACGGTATTTTAGGGGTTTTACAAACCATTGCCGTTTACCTTTTTGCTTTTCTGATTGAGGTGTTGGTGAAGGGACTTCTCCCGATTGTGCAATGGTTCATGGAGTTGTACAGCGAGATTTTGCAAACCGTCATATTGCCGATGTTGGCGGCGTTTTTGTATGGTCCCGAAGCGGCTCAGGCGCGGCTGAATCAAGTAGATTCCCGTATACTCCAGGTGTTGTCGGTACTGTTGGTGATTATTACCTTTGCCTTGCCCCTGTTGCTCCTCTGGCAGTTCTACCGTTTATTCAAATTATGAGCCAATGCCCTCGGCGAAAATGTTGAAAGCGAGGAGGAGGCGTTGGCGGCGGCATGGTACGATTGGTGGAAGGCACAACAAGATGCGTTGCGCCGCTTATGGGCGCAATTACGCCGCCGCCGTTTCGGGGTTGACACGGTGCGTGACCTTTATAAAAATCTGTTATTATTTGGCGACGAACATCAGTTGCCGCGTCCCTCCGCAAACACCCCCTATGAATATCTGGAGCCGCTCTGTCAGCGATACCCTGACCTGATTGGCGAGTTTCATGCGCTTACCGATGCCTATGTCGCTGTTAAATATGGCGAACATATCTTTAGCGAGGCGGAGGTGCGGGGGTTACAGGGAGCGTGGGAACGGATTACTACTTTCCGCGAGGCGAGTGGAGCGAAGCGAGGGGAGCTACAGAAGAGTCCCCTCACCCCCCTTCACTCTGAATAACAATTCATGTGGACTACCCCACTAGACCATCCCGATGCTCAACCCTTTTATTTTCCGGGACGATTGCCCGCCTGTTTGCTGATTCATGGTCTGACTTCAACCCCGTGGGAAGTGCGCCCGGTGGGGCTGGCGTTACAAGCGGCGGGGATTCACGCCGAAAGTTTATGGTTGCCGGGGCATGGGACAAATGTAGAAGATTTAGGCGAGATTTGTTGGCGCGAATGGGTGGCGGCGGTGGTTGCCCGCTATGATGCAATGGCGGCACGGTATGAACAGGTGGCTGTCATGGGAACCTCCCTCGGCGGGTCGCTGGCGTTGTGGCTGGCTACCGTTCGCCCCGTCGCAACCGTGGTAAGTATGGGTGGGGCG
>CBKYSX010000023.1:0-15056 GCA_966690745.1 uncultured Ardenticatenales bacterium | reverse complement strand
CCAATGGCGAAAGCCGCGACTTTGACGACACCAAACGCCTTGTCCTTGCGATTGAAGAACTCGGTATCCATATCGGGCACCGTTGCGGCGGTAATGCCAAATGTACGACCTGCCGTGTTGAATTTAGCGAAGGGGAGCCGGAGCAATATACCCGCGCTGAATATAACAAATTGAAGGAACGGGGCTTATTGGGGCAATATCGCCTCTCCTGCCAGCATACCCTCTCGCAGGATATGACGGTACGCCCTATAATGACGCTCGAATCGGAGGGGTGGAGCGATACCGGACCCGCCCCGGAACCCACCGTACAACCCGCCGCCGAGTGGTTTACGCGCGAAGAATTAGAAGCAGAATCCTCAACGTAGAGAGGGAAACCAACAAGGCATATTTCATAGTGCATATTGCATAAAGACAGCCTGTCTGATTAGTACCAGTCGTTTATGCAATATGCACTATGCAGTTATTGCCGGCTCTCCTCTCTCCTCTCTTATGTTCTTAAAATCACTCCGCCTCACCAATTTCCGTAATTATGTGCGTTTGGATGGCACGTATCAGCGCGGGGTGACGGTTTTACACGGACAAAATGCTCAGGGGAAGACCAATTTTTTGGAGGCGATGTACTATTTGTCCACCGCCTCCGCTTCCCATGCCCGCAATGACCGCCAGTTAATTCATTTTGATGCGGCGGAGGATATGATGCCTTTTGCGCGGGTGGATGCCCGGATTGAGCGGAACGATGGAACGCAACGGGTGGGAATTACGATTACGATTCAATCGGGGCGGTTGCAGAAACATATTGAATTAAACGGGTTGAAAAAACAGGTGCAGGAATATGTCGGGGAAATCAACGTGGTGCTGTTCCTGCCCGAAGATATTGATTTGATTGCCTCCGGTCCGCAGTTGCGTCGCCGCTATCTGGATACGATTATTTCACAGGTGGAACCCCGCTATTACCGCGCCCTGCAAGAGTATGAAGAAGTCGTTACCCAGCGTAACGCGCAACTCCGCGCCCTTGCCGAACGGGGCATCCGTGACCCCGGCGATTTGTTGGAATTTTGGGATAATAAGCTGGTGGAGGAGGGGGCGTATATCGTCCTGAGCCGCCAGCGGATTGTGGCACGGCTGGACGAACTGGCGGGGCGAATTCACCCCGACCTGACGGGCTACCGCGAGTTTCTCCATTTTGTCTATCAACCCCGGTTGGAATTGGGCTATTCTGCTTCCCATCAATTGTCATTGGATATGGAGAGCAATTTGCTCCGTGAGGGGTCGTTTTTAACCTTGCAGGATGTTGAAGCGCGGTTCCGGCAGGCATTGAAGAATGCCCGTAATGAGGAATTGGGGCGGGGTATGACGGTGATTGGACCGCACCGTGACGATTTACGTTTTATGGTCAATGATGTGGATATGACCCTGTACGGGTCGCGTGGGCAACAGCGTACCTCGGCATTGACGCTGAAACTGTGCGAGGTGGCGTTGATTCAGGAGAAGCGGGGCGAACCACCAATTTTGCTGTTGGACGATGTGATGAGCGAATTGGATGAATCGCGGCGGGAGTATATGAGCAAGGTGTTGGGTGAGTTCCCGCAGGTTTTTATTACCACCGCCGATTTGATGAATATTCCGAAACCTTTATTGGAAGTAGCGCAGGTGTTGTATGTGGAGCAAGGGCGGCATGAAGGGCAGGCGGAAAACACGCCCATGTAGGACGGAAACGTTCATATTGCATAGTGCATAGTGCATAAACGGCAACAACCCTATAAGCATTATTGCGTTTGGGGCGAGGGGCACGGGGCTAAAGCCAACCGTACTATCTACATGTGCTTCCTAAAAGCGTTTAATAAGCCAAAGGTTTCCAAGCGTATGTAGCTAGCCCCGTCCCTTTAGGGCGGGGAACCGGATGGATTACACCATTATTTTCTTCATTCGTGCCATGAGCGGTTCAGACAATATCAATAAACGAAAAAGAGGCTTGGCGTTATGCCAAGCCTCTTTGTTTGAATCAGAGTGATTAGCTCATGTGGGGGTTGAGCTTGTCGAGCAGACGCGCCTTGGGCATGAAGCCGATCAGACGTTCGACGGGCTTGCCACCCTTGAAGACAATCATGGTGGGTATGCTTTGCACCCCGAATTGTTGGGCGGTAAGCGGGTTATGGTCTACGTCCAGTTTGGTAATTTTGATTTTGCCATCATATTCGGAAGCAATTTCTTCCAAAACGGGCGCAATCATGCGACAGGGACCACACCAGGTCGCCCAGAAATCCACCAACACCGGGGTGTCGGAATTGGAAATGGTCTTTTCAAAATTGTTGTCGGTAATTACTTCGGGCTTCGCCATTGAACTATCTCCTTGTGGCTATGGATACGATACACTACGGGATATATTGTAATGAGATTGTCAAAATTGTAAAGATTTGAGCGTAGGTGTGCCGCTACAGGAGCAAAATGTGTGTAGTGTGTGTTCTGTGTTATCGTGCGTACTACCCCCAGCACACGGTTCGCACTATCGGCTATTCTCGAACCGATTTAATGGCAATGTTGGGTAGGACAGTGCTGAGGATATGGTAAAGTGGACGTTATTCCGCCCAAGAAACCAAGGATGCAGAGGTTTTGAACAAAAGCAATCAGTCAACTCCCTAATAAATTTAGTAGTTTCTTTGCAAGATAGCGGCTGTATTCGTCTGTTGTTACTTTCTCCACTTGCGTCAACCATAAAATCAAATTTGATTTAAGAATTATATCCGTTTGGTACTTAAAATCCTCTGATTCATTATCATGTACGATGATACCGTCAAAAGACATTAAGCTTTGGTGAACAAGAGTTCCATTATCAGGAGTTATATTTTGAATCAGATCTATTATGAACTCCAAACTAATTGTCCAATTTGCCTTACCTATTGCCCATATTATACCATGAGTAATACCCTTACATCTGGCTACTGCCCATAGGTTGTAAACACAGACATATTGCTCTTGTTTATCAAGTTCCAAATCAACTAAATTTATAGGCAGAAGGGTATTATATTGAGATATATTACTCGCATTAAATGTGTGTTTTTCTAAAACCAGACCTATGTATCTTATTACATCATTGTATTCATCAGAATTATTCTGACTTCCGTATAGGTCGCAAAATATTTTCGCAATTTCCGAGTTCATATTTTTCCTCCCATCATCTAGAGTATATTTTGTGCGTACTGAAAACAACAATAGTAAACATACAATTGAACGTTTATATTTTGCAATGATTTTAATATCTATTTCCATCATTTACTCCCTTAAATTCCAGCCCTTCATATTTTCTATATCAATTCGGTACTCTTTCCGATTATATTTTTCTTCTTTTCTTAATATATTGCGATTTTCTTCTCTAACCCCATTTGGTGGGAATCTCTTTAACTCTTGACTAAGTACTATTATAGATCTTCTCATCCATGCCTGCAACTTGTTAAATGGGAACCATTCTAACGTAGAAGCACCATTATATAGTTCCTCCAACCCATCTCTCACTTGTCGCGTCGTTACACCTTGATCACTCATGGCCTCAATTGATATTGAATAATTGTGCTCATGACCTTGTTGTAACTGTACCCGCATTGTATTAACACGGTTAGAAGATGATGGGAAGGTGGGAGTTACTTCAAGAGTATTATAACATACATTTATAGGAGTAGGAACAGGTGAAGGTTGGGGATATAATACCAATGGTTTAGATGTATATTGCTCTGGTGCTCCCTCTTCATATCTGTGTTCACATTCCGACTGGGTATCTCCCAGTTTCGGATATTGGCACCACCAAGGATCGTTTCCGCTTGGATCAGCATATGTTATTGGATTATTATAACTATATTGATAGAAGTGTTGGCTATATGGATGTTCTATATATCCATCAAACAAATCCCGTGTGCTAAAACGTCCTATATTAGGCTTATAATACCGCGCCCGCAAGAATACCAATCCGGTCACGTCCTCCCACTCGCCTGTAAAGCCAAATTCACTACTGGAAATCCCATACGTGGCTTTAACCGTACCAAACGGTTCATAATGTTGCAAGAATGCCATATCAGCCGTCCCATCCGTTATCTGTCGGACAGTGCCAAGATGGTCGGGCAAGACATAGCCCCACGTTCCACCGTTTCGTGCCAGAATTTGCCCGTTGATTTGCACGTAGCGGTTGGTGTTGCTTCCTGTGGTGGCGGCAATCACTTCATACAAACCTCCGCCAACATCCAGCGCATAGCGGGTGGTACTACTATTGACGGTTTGAGCAACGCGATTGCCAATCCCATCATATCTGTAGGCACTGACGGTAGTACCCTGAGTGGCGGTAATTAACCGATTTGCCGCATCATAGGCATAGGTGGTGGCACCGTCCGACAACAAGTTTCCATTATTGTCATACGTATAGGGAGTGCCATTTACACCGCTAAGGCGGTTGGCGGCATCGTGGGTAAGATAGGTAAGGTAGGTAGTTCAAAATGCCACCCGCTTTTGAGCTACCTACCCTGTTGAGGTTATGAAAAAACAGTTGGATCTTGACATCCGACTGTTTGGAAGCACACTACTGGGTCAGCTCATGTGCGGGGTAAGTTTTTCCAGCAGACGGGCTTTCGGCATGAACCCGACAAGCCGGTCAACGGCTTTGCCGCCCTTGAAGACAATCATGGTCGGGATGCTCTGTACACCGAATTGTTGGGCGGTGCGGGGGTTGTAGTCTACATCCAGCTTGGTAATTTTGATTTTGCCGTCATATTCGGAAGCAATCGCTTCCAGCACGGGGGCAATCATGTGGCAGGGCGGACACCATTCCGCCCAGAAATCTACCAGCACGGGGGTGTCGCTGTCGGCAATTGTCTTTTCAAAATTGTCATCGGTAATCGCTTCGGGTTTTGCCATGGGTCAACTATCTCCTTGGAACTATGGGTATGGAAAAACTACAATTGTTACTGTAGCGATAGTTGCCGGAATTGTAAAATCTAAACAAATAATGTAGCCTCAAATCCACGACTTATTCCCAAGACTTTTGTTCGGACAATTTCTCATAATCTGCCAGAGTAGGTTCATAGGAACCGTATAAATCCTTATACTTACTGTTGATAGTTTCTTTTATTTCAGTAAGCAAGGCACGACATTGAACAGTTTCAGGCATAAGTATCTGATGTAGTTCAAAGGTTGCTTGAGAAAATTCGTGAGAAAACCATGTTCTTTCTCCTTCTACCACATTCTCTTTTATGACTCTTTCCAACTTATTGAGAGTCTTTTCCTTTATAGGAACAGGGATATTTAAACTAGAGGCCAGTGCATCTACCATTCTCTGATTTAGTGACAGAATGGATGAAAGGCATTCCTTAAGTGATTGAATCTTTTCAGTTATAGGGGGGTCTTTAACGTTATCGTTAAGCGAATCAAGTATTATAAAAGTCGCATGGAAATATGGCTGGCTATGATACGTAAGAAAGTAATATCCTCCTTCATGATTTCGACACAACAAATCGGTTTCCAGCCACAAACCATTGACAAAAGATTTTAGATTGTAGAAGTGTATCCTTTTGGCAATTTCCATCGCACCCGCCTTTCAGTCAATAAACACACTACAACTGCTCCAATTCCCGCTCAAAGATTTTCCGTAATACCGCAATCGAACAGGCATAGGTGGAATCCACGCCGCGATAGGAGAGGCTTTCGGAGAGGGTCGCTTGCCGTTTGCTGTAAGGGGTATCAGACGCATAGTGCAATACCCCGATGTCGTAGTGGGCGTTGATGAAGAGGTTGACAATTTCGTTGACGGGGTAGCGTTTGGGGTAGATGTGTTCGTAGACTGCGCTGAGGTAGGGTCCCGCTTCCATCTCAATATCGGTGTACCCTTCTTTGTAAAAGACGCTGATGAATTGATGGTTTTGCAGAAAGGTGCCACGCACCGTGACTGCTTTTTGATTATCAAAGACCGATTGGCGAATCAGATAGTCGCTTATATCTTCAGCACTGAAGGCATTGCGGAAGAGGAAGGTGTTCTGGCTGTGTTCGTCGTAAATCACGTTGGGAATCATCACATCGCCCACCCGTGCGTTCAGACTTGCCGCTTTGCCGATAATGTAGACCCCGCGAATCCCCCCTACCCCACTTGTGACCTGAGAGAGCAGTTGGTACGCCGCCATCCCCAACGGATAGTCCACATTAAAAATCAGGGCGTTGCTCTCTTTTAGTTTGTTCAGCCCTTTCATTTTGAGGCGGGGGTCGAGCATTTCGGGGCGCAGTTGGTTGAGTTCGATAATCTGTACCGCGACATCCAGATAGAGGGGATTTTCAATGGTCTGAATCCCGGCATTCTGCTCCCATTCCCGTTTCGCTTCGGGGTCGGGGCGGTAATGTTTCATCGAATAATAGAGTAAATTGAGCCGTTCGCGGTCGGCTTCTTTAGCGGGCAGTTTGCGGTAGGCTTCGCCCAGCGATTCGGGGTTGTGCTCGGTCAAATAGGTAATGATTTCGTCTTCCTGGTCCTGAATGATGCCCGACAGCAGATTAACAACGCTGTGCATATTGCTGGAGACGAAATAGACCGGACGGTAACGCAGAAAAGTACGGTCAGCTTGCGTGGTAATCGTGTCCCACCAACCCTGGGTGGCGCGGCGGTAATCGGTGAGAGAGGAGGCAAGGAGCATGAGTTGGAAATCCAGTTCCTTTTCGGCGATTTCCTTCAAGGCGGAGGGCAAGCGTCCGCCAAAGAGCATTTGCAGTTGTCCCCATTCCTTATCATCCAATTGCATCCCGCCGCGCAAAATGGCGATTTCTTCATCGTTAAAGGGGCGGCGATCCTTCACAACTTTGTTCACCATTTTCTTCAACGAATCGGGGCGAAGGAAATAGTGCATTTTGTTCCATTCAATCTGATAGGCAACGACCATCGGAATGATGTCATCAATATCGGAAACACTGGCGATGAATGCCGCCAATGTGCCATCTTGAAAGAACATTTTACGCCGCCGCGCCGGGGAGCCGACCAATTGCCACAAATCTACACGGCGGAAGCCCCGCCGCTCAAAGACCTCTTCCGATTGCCCCAACACAATCTTCCTCGTTTCGGGCATCACCCCCGGCAGGCGCAGATAGGCATAGACAAACGCGCCCACGTCGGGGGCATCTTCGTGGGCGCGGGGGTGCAGGCTGGAATTCATAGCGGCGTGGGTTTCTTCCAACGCCTTGACGCGAATTGCGCCGCTACTGCGGAGCAGGGAATAATAGGTGCGTAAATAGAGTTCGATTTCTTCGTTACTGGTCGCGGGAATGGTGCGATCCATAGGAGTACTCCATATTGCAAGTAAATTTGGATAGAGAGAAGAGCGAAGAGGAAAGAGCGAAGAAAGACCATGCTTTTCTTCACTCTTTCCTCTTATTTGTTCACTCTTTTAACAATTCCGCCATCCGATCCAGCGCGTCTTTGAGGCTTTGTTGTTTCATGGCAACGGTGAGGTCGCCGCGGGTGCGTTCCAGAACGGGGCGCAGGACATCTAAGGTACGGCGCAGGTTATTAGTGAGGGCGTGGGGATAATCTATCGTCATTAGGGCGGCATAGGTATCTTCCATCACGCCGATAAGATTCTCTGCCGCGTCAAAGTCGTTGTGGCGAACCAGATCAAGAATAAAGCGGCGCAGTTCGCTTGCCGCCTCTGCCAAACCGTTGAGATAAACGGCATCTTCCACGCCCAACGCTTCGGGAGTGGGCAAGTCACCGCCGCGCACCATCACCGAGAGGAGATGCGCCTCGGCGTACTCTTTTTGCGCGTCCAACACGTATCCTGTCCAATACAGTTCGGGAACCGCGAGGGTTTTTTCGCTCATGGTGGCGGCAAGCGTGGTGGCTTCGGCTAACAGTGCTTCGGCTTCGTTCCATTCGCGACGGTGAATCGCTTTGACCACCTTCGCCGCCTGCTGAATCACACGGCGGGATTCCGCCAGTGCCGCTTCACGCACAGCGTTCTTTTCGGCAAAACGACCGTCTATGCTTTGCAAGATGGGATCAAGATTGTTCATCGAGGCTTGTTCCTTTTATAAAAAAGGGCGACAGGGATAATCCCTGTCGCCCACTTGGTTGCTACTATATACGCTTTTACGCAATTGCCAAAGCGACTTCTCTGGCGGCGGCAATGCGGTGCCTGGCTTCAAGGTCGGCGGCTTCGGCGGTGCAAATACCTTCCGCATCTGCCCGTTGTAACACTGCCAACACGTTGTCGTAAACTGCCAGTACCCGTTGGCGGGCAATCGCAGGGTCGTACCCTTCCGGCTCTAATTCACAGGCAACATTGATAACCCCGCCCGCGTTAATCACGTAGTCAGGAGCGTAGAGAATGCCTCGTTCGCGGAGCATTTTGCCGTGGCGCGGCTCTTTAAGTTGGTTGTTGGCAGACCCCGCAATAATAGCGACTTTCAATTGGGAGATGGTTTCATCATTAATCGTTGCGCCCAATGCACAGGGGGCATAAATATCAGCCTCTACCCCGTAAATGGCATCGGTAGGAACCACTTCTGCACCAAAATCTTCAACGGCATTGGCAAGTGCTTTTTGATTCACATCACAAACAATCAAATGGGCACCCCGTTCCGCCAATAATTCTGCGAGGGCGTACCCCACTTTGCCCAATCCTTGAATCGCCACCCGTTTGTCGCGCAAATTGGGGCTACCCCATAGGTGCATCGCACAGGCTTCCATGCCGCGTAGAACGCCTAATGCGGTCGCGGGGGATGGGTCGCCGCCGCCGCCCATCTCTTCGGGGAGTCCGGCGACATAGGTGGTCATTTTGCGGGCTTCCACCAAATCCGCCACCGTTGTTCCAACATCTTCGGCGGTGATGTACCGTCCGCACAATTTATGGACCATACTTCCGAGTGCCTGGAAAAATTCGGGGCTTTTGTCTTTGCGAGGGTCGCCAATGATGACGCATTTGCCCCCACCGAGGGGCAGACCTGCCATCGCGGATTTGTAGCTCATGCCTTCTGAGAGGCGAAGCACGTCGAGAATTGCATCTTCTTCCCGTTCGTAGGGGTACATACGGGCGCCACCCAGAGCCGGTCCCAACGTTGTATCATGAATGCCGATGATTGCCCGCAACCCCGTAGTAGGGTCTTGGAAAAACACCAATTGCTCGTGACCGTGCTCAGTCATGTAGCGAGAAATTTCCACGGGACTACCTCCTTGTAGTGTTTGTGGATATGCTTTTGAGTGGTTAGTGATGAGTGGTCAGTGACAAGTGAACGACACGACCATACGTTGTCGTTCACCAATCGGTAGCCACGTTATAGGATTGAGGATGTAGGTTTTAGTGGATAGTAAACGACGCTATACAGTTCTGCCGTTTACTAATCACCAACCACTAGCCACTGATTATAGTCATTCTGAATATGCTGAGAATTGATGACATATGACAGAAAGTTGACAAACGTTGTTCGCGGAAAGGAACGCGGGATCAAAGATTACGTTGGTGTGAACAGTCGGCTTATGGACGTTATGCAAATAATACCGTGACGCGCCGGGTCCCTGCCCTAGAAGGGCAGGGCTATTAAATACGGATCTCCCCCTGCCGGGTACAATCGTTTCGCAGGCTCCCGTATTGTGTTGCCCCGTCCTTTAGGTCGGGGGCGGCGCGGTTACGCCCATTCCTCGTTAATCCCGATTAGCCAACTGTGACAGCTATTTGCGAATTGTCGTTCGTTCTCCTTTGTCATACTATCAGAGCATATAACCCGGTTCAGAAATACATGGGAAGGGTATGACTCCCCCGTTTGTTCCTTTGGCATTGGCATGGTTGGTGGGGTTATGGGTGGCAGAGTGGGTAGCTCTGCCATTTTTAGTATGGCTGGGGTTGGCGGCTTTATCAATAGCGGCTTTGGTCGGGTGGTTTTGGATACACTCCGACATCCCACGCCCGTATATTCATCACACTCCGATCATGGGGCTGGTGATGGTGATTTTTCTGGTGAGCGGGGCAAGTCGGGCGGCGTATGAGCATGAACGCATGGAAACGCTCGCGACTTATAACGATAGCGGGATGGTATCCCTGATCGGGGTCGTAGAGCGGTATCCCGAAGAACGGGGAACGCACACCGCTTATGTGGTGGCGGCAGAGATGGTATATCCGGCAGATGGAGCGCAGGGCGTTCCGGTCACCGGTTTATTGATTGTCAATTTACCCCCCCATCCTGCTTACACCTACGGGGATAGAATTCGATTGACGGGGCGGTTGGAAACGCCCACGCGAAGCCCTGAATTTGATTATCGCGCTTATTTAGAAATACAAGGGATTCGTTCCACCTTTCGCTCCGGCGAAAACGTCTTGGTAGCACGGCAACAGGGTGCGCCGCTTTTTCAGGCATTACATGGGATTCGCGCCCACGCCGAGCGCACTGTGCAATTTCTGCTCCCCGAACCTCACGCCAGCCTGTTGAATGGAATTTTACTGGGCTTAAATGGTGCTATCCCTGATTCAGTGCAGGAGGCATTTAATAACACAGGTACGACCCATGTTCTGGTGATTAGCGGCTCCAATTTTTCGGTGTTGGTTGCCACCATCGGGTATCTGGCGCAGAAGGGATTCGGCAGGCGAAGGGGCGTGGTTGTTACTCTTGTGATTATCGGATTGTACGCCCTGTTGGTAGGGGGTGACCCGCCCGTGATGCGGGCGGCGATCATGGGAAGTCTGGTGCTGATTGCTTATTTTACAGGGCGCAGTGCCGACGCACTTAACATTCTGGCAATCGCCGTGGTCGGCTTTACCCTGTGGAACCCCGCCCAACGCGCCGATGTAGGCTTTCAATTGTCTGTGCTGGCAACGCTGGGGCTGATTCTATTGATTCCGGTATTGTCACAGGCAACCGCGTTTTTACTCGAAAAAGTACGGTTGTCGGTGTTGTTGCAACAGAGTATTCTGAAAATTATTACGGAATTTTTGTTATTGAGCCTTGCCGCACAGATGATCACCACCCCCTTAATAGTTGGCACATTCGGGCGGTTGTCGCTGGTGTCGCTGTTCACGAATCTGCTGATTGTGCCGGTACAACCTTTGATTATGCAAAGCGGTGCAGTAGCAACCATCGTTGGAATGATTGTGCTTCCGTTGGGACAACTCGTAGCAGTGTTGCCGTATCTGGGGCTGGCGTGGACGCTGACAGTCGTAGAATGGACAGCATCTTTTCCCTTTGCCTCAGTTACCATTGGACCGTTTGCGCCGGAACAGGTATGGACGGTATATGCCCTTATTGGTTTTAGTATTTGGTTCATGACACTCCCCGCTTCCCCGAAACCGGCTTCGCCTTTTGATACCCCTGCCCTCTTTGGTTTAACGCGCCGCACCGTCTTAATTTGGGCGGGGCTGTTGCTGATTGCTATTTTGCCCTGGTGGGTAGCACGGCAACGCCCCGATGGATTGTTGCATTTGTATATGTTTGATGTGGGGCAAGGGGATGCGTTGATGGTGGTTACACCTGATGGTCGTCAAATGATAATAGATGGCGGCGAAGAGCCAGCGTTATTGCTACGCGAAGTGGGTGAAGTGATGCCTTTTTGGGACAGAACCATAGAATTTGTAGTGGTAACACACCCCGACCAGGACCATTTGGGCGGGTTGCCGGAACTGCTGGCGCGGTACGACGTACAGGCAATTTTGGAATCGGGAACGGCGGGAGAAACCAATTTATATGCGGGGTGGCAATCGGCGGTGGCGGCGGAAGGGGTCGCCCCTGTCGTGGCGCAGGCAGGGCAACAATTGGATATGGGGCAGGGGGTGACCGTGAAAGTACTCGCCCCATACGGGACACCCTTTGAGGATACGAATCAAAATTCAGTCGTATTGGAAGTGCGCTACGGGGATTTCTGTGCGTTGCTGACAGGGGATATTGAGATTGAAAGCGAACAACGGTTGTTAGCAGATAATCTGCTTGATCCCTGTCAGGTGCTAAAAGTTGCCCATCACGGCAGTGATAGTTCGACATCAGAGGGATTTGTGGAGCGAGTCATGCCTACGTATGCCCTGATAAGCGCGGGAAGCGGCAATCCGTTCGGGCATCCTACCCCATCGGTTTTAGAACGGTTAGAGGGGCAGGCGATTCGTGTTTTCCGTACCGACCAACAGGGAACGATTCATCTGTATACGGACGGAACATCATTATGGGTAGAGAGCGACCGTTAAATGCTTTCGCCATCCCCCAAACGCCGGTGACGTTTGCGAACCCGTTTGACCCGTTGTGCCAACCATTTATCAAATTCCTTTTCATACTCTTCCCCTTCGCTCTGGCGACTGGTCACAAAATGGATCGCTAACCCGATACCCCATGCCAACGCGGGGTAGATGAACCAGATGTCGTCCAATCCGGAGGTAAAGATATTGAGCAAAAAAAGAAATCCAATCACAATGCAATAGATATTCAGGTGCTGGCGGAATTCCAGCCAGCGATGGCGGCGGAAGGCAATTTCTTCTTCCTCCACCGGGATTTCGATGGTGGTAGATTTTGGCACCACCGGGGTTTCGATGCGTTGTTTCGCCCGATATTCCTGTTCGGCTTTGACGATAGCATCTTGCGAAAGCCCCATTTCACGCCCCAAATCTAACAATTGGTCGCGGGTGTATTCAAATTCATCCTGTTGTTGGAAATCTACCGCCCGTTTCAGGATTTCGCGGGCTTCTTCATCGCTGTAGCGTTTCGAGTTCATCCCTACCTCCGCTTGTTATTCTTCTAATCGCCGCCGCCGTTTGCGAATTCGGGTGGCGCGTTTGTCCAACCATTCGTCGAACTGTTTTTCGTAATCATCGCCTTCGGTCTGGCGTGAAGAGAAGTAATGGAACAATACGCCGATGCCCCACCCCAGGGCAGGGTAAACTGCCCATAAGGGGTCAAACCCCGTGGTGAATAGATTGAGGAGAAACAAAAAAGGGATGATGATGGCGTAGCTTGTAAGGTTCTGACGAAATTCCTGCATTCGATGGCGGCGGAACGCCATTTCTTCCGCTTCCACCGGAATTTCATAAGTGGTCAGGGGCGTTGGCGCGGGAACGACAGGGGTTTCAATCCCCTTTTTTGCCAGGTGCGCTTGCTCGGCTTTGACAATCGCATCTTCCGATAAGCCCATTTCGCGCCCTATATCTAAAAGCTGGTCGCGGGTATATTGAGATTCGGTTTGGTCTTGATATTCCACTGCCCGTTTGAGGATTTCGCGGGCTTCATCATCGCTGTAGCGTTTAGAGTTCATTTCTGCACCACCTTGAAGCGTTACCATTGGCGATTATACCATAAAACATCACACAAATAGGTTGACAGAAGTGTAAATTTCGTTAAGGTTTTGCCTCGCATTAATCCCTGTACCTAATACGCATGATTCAACTTCGACGTTTCACCGCTCCGCTTATAACCCTCTTTCTGATTGTACTCTGTCACCTTCTGATAGGGGTCACCGCTTTACCGTTGTGGTTCCGCACCATCGCCGTGATGGGAATAACGTTAGGGCTTCCCGGCTATTGGCTCACCCGCGCCCTGCTCCGCGAAACGCCCCGCACCTTACAGGCACGATTGGAATGGGTAGTTCTTTCAGTAGGGGGCGGCTATGTGCTTCAAGTGTTAGGCATGACCCTGCTGAGCTACATGCCGGGCGGTATTACGCCATTCCAGACTTATGCCACCTTTTATGGGATGATATTTTTGTTGATGGGCATAAGCGTATGGTTCCCCGCACAGGCTACTGACACCACACAAAATACATCGCTGTCCCCCATCTCCGACAGATATATCATCGTAATGGTTGTTGTAGTCCTGCTGATTGCGGGGTTCTTCCGCTTCACCAATCTCGGATATAGCGAATTTCAAGGGGATGAGGCACGGGCAGTACTTCGGGCGGCGGCAATCTTACAGGGACATGAAGAAACACTTTTTTTACATCGCAAAGGTCCTACCGAAATAGTTATCACCGCTGTCGGGTATTCCCTTACCGAACAATTGTCCGAACTATCTGCCCGCTTACCTTTTGCGATAGCCGGGGTCTTTTTGCCATTGGTAATATTCTTGCTTGGTTGGCGGCTTCATTCGCCTATGGCGGGTAGTATTGCCGCCTTATTTGTGGCTCTGGATGGCAATTTCATCGGCTATGGACGCATTGTTCAATACCATACTGTATCTCATTTAATGGCATTGCTTGTTGTTTTATTCAGTATTCGTCTCTTACAACACCCGAAATCACCGCTTCTACCATCACTTGTATATGCCGCTCTTTTTGGCGGTATCGGTGTCTTAAGTCATTACGAAAATGCCCAATTGCTTGTCCCATTAGGAATACTTTTGTGGTTTTTATGGCGGCGGGGGGTACCTTTACGTACAATTTTCACCTCAACGGTGATGGCGGGGGTATTGGGTATTGCAACAGTTGCCAGTTTTTACGTACCTTTTGTATTGAATCCCAATTTTGGAAATATTGCCGATTATCTGGCAGAAAACCTTGTCATCGGAGAGGGTACGTTTCCCTATAATCACCTGAGTGAAATTTTTCGTACCGCTACCTTTTACAGCACGACCTATTTTATGATAGCGTTGCTGGCACTGACTACCATCGCCTTTGCAGTTCGACTTTATCGGCGATGGGGATGGAGCGGTTCTCTTTTAGCAGTCGGATTGATTAGCGGACTTATATTGAGTGGAATTAGCCCGGATAGCACCAGAATTGGGGGAACCAACATTGCCATTGTGTGGGGACTGCTTATCTTTGCATTAGTATGGTTTGTGCCTTTATCGCGGGCAGAACAGCTATTATGGGCGTGGTTTGGCGTACAATTTATTGTAGTTGCCTTTGTTGTTGCGCGACCTGCCTTACATTACATTCCGGCACATCTGCCATGGGCATTGGTAGCAGGGATTGGGGCAGTGGAATTGTACCAAGGTATTTTGTTGTCACAATACACATTTTTAAGAAGAGTTGTTGTAGTGTTAGGAACAATGATTGTCTTTATAGTAGGTGGATTCGCATATCGCCACTTCGTCTATAACCAAACCGAGTTCATTCGGGAATGGAATTGGCAACCTGAATA
>CBKYSX010000022.1:0-15117 GCA_966690745.1 uncultured Ardenticatenales bacterium | reverse complement strand
ACCTCTTGTGCTGAAAGCATTAATCCCATGATTCGGTTCAGAAATTCCGCCGCTTCAGAGGAGGTGAAACGCAAATCTGCCGCCCGTACTTCGGTTAACTGGCCACGGGCACGGAGCCGGGCGAGGGGCAGGGGCGGGTCTTCGCGGGTGGAAATTACCATATGGTGGTGCGGGGGCAGATGTTCAAGCAGAAAAACGAGGGTACGATCCACCGCCTCCCTATCAATGACATGGTAATCATCAAGAACGAGGAGGATGGAGTTCGGCGTACTATTGAGTTCATTGAGCAGAGCGGTCAACACCGCTTCGGCAGGCGGGGGCGGAACGGTTTGGGTTAAATCGGTCAGTTTGCCACCTATCACAGCATCAAGGGCGGTGACGAGGTATAGCAGAAAACGCCCCTCCTCATTATCGGCTTCATCCAGGGAAAACCATGCTACCTGCCGTCCGGTTTGGGCAACCCATTCACTGAGCAGGGTCGTTTTGCCAAAGCCCGCCGGTGCCGAAATGAGCGTGAGTTTGCCCCCTATGCCCTCATGTAGCCGACGGAGCAGGTGCGGGCGCGTCACCCATTGAGGACGCATGGCAGGGATAAAGAGTTTGCTCCGAAGGAGGGAAGGCATCATGGGGATAAATTCCTTTGCGAAACCGCCACGAAGCGGCGACTCTATTATACACCTGAGGGCGGGGTTCTTAATGCTGTTAGTCCTTTTTTCCGCCTTTTTCAATTCCGCCATATCCCCCCACAATATGACCAATACACCTATGAAAGGGATTCATCCATGCAATACCGTACATTAGGACGCACAGGGTGGCAGGTGAGCGATATCGGCTATGGAATGTGGGGAATGGGAGGCTGGTCGGGGTCGGACCGGGAGGAATCTATGAAGTCGCTCCGACTGGCAGTTGAACAGGGGTGCAATTTTTTCGATACGGCATGGGCGTATGGTGAAGGCTTTAGCGATGCACTGGCTGGCGAATTAAAACGGGAATTTCCTGACCGACATTTGATTGTTGCCAGCAAAATTCCGCCTCAAAATCGCATTTGGCCCGCCACGAAAGATGCTGATATTGCCGATGTCTTTCCCCGCGACCACATCTTTGAATACACTGCCAAAACCCTTGAAGCGGCGAAGTTGGATTCCATCGAAATCATGCAATTTCATGTCTGGCAAGACCATTGGGCAGAGCAGGATGAATGGAAATTGGCGGTGGAGGATTTGAAACGACAGGGGCTGATACAGGCATTCGGGCTAAGCGTCAATCGGTGGGAACCAATGAATGGGGCGGCGGCGATTCGCACAGGGCTGATTGATACCGTACAGGTCATTCACAATATTTTTGATCAGGCTCCTGAAGATGAATTGTTTCCCTTATGTGAAGCGATGAAGGTGGGCGTGATTGCGCGGGTTCCGTTGGATGAAGGAGGCTTAACGGGCAATTTGACCAAAGAAACACGCTTTCCGCCGGATGATTGGCGCGCCAAATATTTTGGTCCCGACAATCTGAAACCGACCGTCGAGCGGGCGGAGGCGTTAAAAGCACTGTTGCCGGAGGGTATGACTCTGCCCGAAATGGCATTGCGCTATGTATTGAGTTACCCAGCAGTGAGTACGACAATTGTCGGGATGCGAAAAGAGGCGCATGTGATTGCGAATACGGGGTATAGTGATAAAGGGGCATTGCCTCCGGCGTTGATAGAGCAGTTGCGCCCCCATCGTTGGGATCGGGTTCCAACGGAGTGGTCGGATTGAAGTAGGGATTCTCGTACCGGTACAGGGTAGCGCGAGGACGCGCTACCCCCCAACCCCCGACATTTATTAACTTATATCTTTCCTGCAAAATATGTATTGCCTTTCCCCGATATTCTCCGTATGATTACCTTTGTGATGTACATCACACCCCATGTTGTAGCGATGGGAATCCCCCGCATAGACGCACTTTCTACTTCCACTTTTGATACGGAGACCCCATGACCACCCTCACTTTCATCTTAGGCATGGAACGATTTAACGCCCACCTGTGGCGTGAAGTCGAGGCGCAGTTGGCGCGGGAGGGGGTTCAGGTACGGTTGCTCCGATTCCACGATGACCACATCGCCCATCAAGACCCCGCCCTGATTCGCGCCATCCATGAAGCCGATGTGCTGTTTATTACCCTGATTAACCAGCGCGACCACGCCGACCGATTAGCGGGTTGGATGGCGGAAAGCCATACCAAAGCCATTTTTACCTTTGAAAGTATGCCCGAAGTGATGTCGCTGACCCGCGTTGGGGATTATACGGTGAAGGGGGGCGGCGGACGCGCCAATTTGCCCAAGCCGATGCAATTGGTGCTGAAATTGCTGACCCGCGGGCGCGATGAAGATACCCTCTACGCTTACAGCAAATTGAGCAAGATTTCTACGAAATTGTTGCCCCTGATGCCCGCCAAACTCGCCGATTTTCGGACGTGGTTGACGGTGAATATCTATTGGAATCAGCCGGACGCGCCCAATATCACCCAGATGGTGAAATTGATTTTACGTGACACACTGGGGCAGAAATTGACGGTTGCACCCGTGCAAATGATTCCGATGATGGGCTGTTTTTATCCAACGACAACCCACCCCCTAACCCCCTACCAAGAGGGGGGACAGGGCAACCCACCTCCTGACCCCCTCCGGGGCGGGGGAAGAAAAGACCCGCTTGAGGGAGGAGGGATACAATTCTTTAATGACCCTGCCGCGTATCTGAAATGGGCGCAAAAAGAGAAAAAGTATAAGAAGGGTCAGCCGTTGGTGGCATTGATGGCGTTCCGCAAACATGTGGTGCAGGGTCAACCCTATCTGTATGACACCATTACTGCCTTAGAAAAAGAAGGGCTGGCAGTGCTACCCATTTTTACGAGTGGGATTGAGGCACATGTGGCGGTGCGGGAATGGATTGCCCATCAGCCGATAGACCTGATTGTGAACACAATGGGGTTTAGCATTGTCGGGGGTCCGGCGGGGAGTACCAAACCGGGACAGTACCACGCCAAAGCCAGTGATTTGCTGGCGGGGGTGGATGTGCCGTACATGATTGCCCAGCCGTTGCAAATGCAGAGCGAGCAACAATGGCATCACAACGGTGTGGCTCCGATGCAGGCAGTGATTCTCTATGACCTGCCCGAAATGGATGGAAGTGTTTCGCCTGTGGTGCTGGGCGCGATTCAAGAGCAACAAATTGTAACGACCCCTGACCGGCTGGCGCGGTTGGCGCGGCAGGCGGCAGGGTGGAGTCGCTTGCGCCGCAAATCACGACAAGAACGCCGCCTTGCGTTGGTGTTGTACAACTACCCGCCGGGGTTGGGAAAACTTGGCACGGCGGCATTGCTGGATGTGCCTGCTACCCTCTTTGCACTGTTACATCGCCTGAAAGCCGAGGGCTATTCTGTTGGTACAGTTCCCGCTTCGGTAGAGGCATTGGCGGAACAGTTGGCAGGGCTGGAAGGGGGTATATCAGGACACGCCCCTGTTAGTGTAACAGTGCCGGACTATGATCGCATGGTTCCCACCACACAGGGCAAGCGGATTGACCATTACTGGGGCAGACCCCCCGGCGATATTGCGCCAATGGGGTCTACGGGGATACGACTGGACGGGTTGACCTTTGGCAATGTCTTTATCGGAATCCAACCGCCAATGGGGGTTCCGGGCGACCCGATGCGGTTACTGTTCGATAAGACCTTTACGCCCCATCATCAATATACCGCCTTTTACCGCTGGCTGAGTCAGAAATGGGGGGCAGATGCGCTGGTGCATATGGGGATGCACGGTACGGCGGAATGGATGCCGGGGTTGCCATCGGGATTGACCGGGGAATGTTGGTCTGATTTTTTGTTGGGGGAATTGCCTAATTTTTATTTGTATCCGATGAACAACCCCGCCGAATCCGCGATTGCGCGGCGGCGGGGGTATGCCACCATTATCAGCCACGCCATTCCGCCCTATGCCCGTGCCGGACTGTATAAACAATTGGCAAATGCCAAAGCCGCCTACGATGCGGACGATGAAAACGCACTTTCTAAAGGGTTGCCCGATTTGACCCGTACCGAGGGGGAAGACTGGGATGCGTACAAATTGCGGCTTCACGCTTACCTCACCCGATTGGAAACACGGTTAATTAGTGATGGGTTGCATATTTTCGGGCAAGCCCCCGCCGCCGAACATACGGAGGCATTGATTACCGCCGCGTTGGATATGCCCCGACAAGGCAAACCATCGCTGGGTGGGTTGCTGAGCCACGCCGGAATTACAAATGGCACATCGGAAGCGATCAAAGCCGAATGGGTGCGCTGTACGATTATCGGGCGTGAGCCGCCCGACCATGCGTGGCACCGCTTGACAGGGTCCGCCGCGCCGCATGACCTTGCGCTTCTGTACCATGAGGGCAAGGCATTGTTTGCGGGGGTTCGTGCCTGCGCTCAAGAACTGGATGCCTTAATTCATGCACTGGATGGCGGGTATGTGCGTCCGGCACATGGAGCCGACCCGGTGCGGGGTGGGGCTTCTGCCTTCCCCACCGGGCGCAATATTCACAGTATTGACCCCTGGCGGTTGCCGACGGAGCCAGCCTTGGAACGGGGGCACGAGATGGTGGCGCAGTTGCTGGCGCGGCATCATACCGAAAAAGGAGCATTGCCCCAAACAGTAGCATTGACACTATGGGCATTGGATACGATTAAAAGCGAAGGGGAAAGTCTGGGAGCGGTGTTGGCATGTGTCGGGGCGCGTCCGGTGCGGGATGAACAAAACAAAATCTGGAACTATGAACTGATTCCGCTTGCAGAATTGGGACGACCCCGTGTGGATGTGTTGCTGGACATCAGCTCGATTTTCCGCGATACCTTCCAGATGACCTTAGACCTGCTGGATGGCTGTTTCCGCCGCGCCGCCGATGCCGATGAACCGTTAGAGATGAACCCGATTCGCGCCCACGCGTTAGAAATGCAGGCAAAAGGGGTGCCGTGGGAACAAGCCACTGCCCGAATTTTTACACAGGCTCCGGGCTTGTATGGCACGGGGGTGGATGAACGGATTGACGAAAGCCAATGGGAGGAACAGCAGGAATTGGTGGATACCTATCTGCATCGGGGGGCGCATACCTACGGCGGCAATCGGGGCGGAACCGCCGCCCCGGAGGTGCTACGCGGAATGTTGGGGACGGTTGACCATGTGTTTCACGCGATCGACAGCGTGGAATACGGTCTAACCGATATGCAACATTATTACGGACATAGCGGGGCGATGCAACTTGCCGCCAAACATACGCAGGGGCGGGAAGTGCCGCTCACCTATGGCGAAAGTTATACGGGGCAGGTTCAGATTACTTCTGCGAGTGAGCTTTTGCAGATTGAAGCCCGCACCAAATTACTCAATCCGCGTTGGTATGAAGGGATGTTGGCACACGGGTATGCGGGGGCGGCGGAAATCGGCAATCGTTTTACGTATTTGGTCGGGTGGAGTGCCGTGACAGAAGCCGTACCGGCATGGGTGTATGACAATGCCGCACAAACGTTTGTGCTGGATGATGAAATGCGGGAACGGTTGGCACACGCGAACCCGCAAGCGGCGCGGAACGCCGTTGCGCGGTTGCTGGAAGCCAACGGGCGCAATCTGTGGCAGACGGATACGGCAACGCTGGAAAAATTACAATCCCTGTATGCGGATTTAGAAGATCGGTTGGAGGGGATACTTCTCTGAAACTCTAAATTAGCCTTTCGGAAACAAAAAGCGTATTACCCTGATAGGGTGATACGCTTTTTGTTTTGTCTTTATCGTAAGCTCGTAATTTTCATGATGTATATGTTGGCAGAAGTCCTGCGTTTTATTGACTGAAGACCAACAAATTGTTGCCCACAGGCAATTGTTCTCTTGGTATCTTAAGTACGTGATCACACGCTATCCACAACAGTGGATAACAACTTAACAACTAAATTTGCCACTGGGTCAGCGTATACGCCCGCGTAAGCGGTTGGGGACCCCAGCTCAGTGACCACCTTCTCGGAGGAACACTGAAATGGCAAACAAACGGCAGTTTTACTATCTGGTTATTAGTGTGTTGGTGGCGGTGCAGTTGTACGGCAATATGCAATCGGCTCCGGTGGCCCGGGCAAATGAGCCTACGCCTACGGCAACGGCTACTCAAACCGGGGGCGGCGAAGGAGAATGCAATGAGTTCTTTTGCGGAGGATAATCCAAAAGCATAATGTGACAAGAAGAAAGCACCCTGTTTCAAAACAGGGTGCTTTCTTTGTTTTCAGAGAAATTATTGTATAATCCGCGATTTTTTGAGATAAAATGGAGAAGTTTTGGGAAAAGGTATCGCTTATAATTTATTTTGACTATACCTATTGAATCACGCTCCAAAATCTGATATTATAAAGCAATCAGTAGGAGCACCTCAATATTAGTATTATTTTCTACTTCATTCTTAAGAGAGTTCGACAATGGGAAACTACACACAATTTGGCGACCTTCTCAACCACTACCTCAACCAACAACAACGTTCCGGGAATGATTTGGCTCGTTATCTAGGGATTAACCCTACCACCGTTATGTATTGGCGTAATGGAGATCGTTGTCCCAGAGACCCTCAACATATTTATCATATTATCAACTTTCTTCACATCAATTCTGCTGAGGAGCAACACACTTTGTTCCAGGCGGCAGGGTTTGATTTTATCCCGTTCAACCAAGATCCACCCTCTTCTACACAATCCCAAAATCATTTTCAAACAGAAATTAAAGGGCCTATCTGGGGTCCTGTTTCTACGGGGAGCGGAAACATTTATGGAACTACATACAATCATTTCCATAATTCCACCCGCGAAGAAATTCAAGCCTTATTACAACAATTTCGTGATGCTTTGGAAGTTGCCATAACACAGGATTCTTTACCACCAACAACTGTTCATGTTTTAGAACTTGTTCACTATGCCGAAGCAGAATTGTTTACGGCTGTACCACGTTCTGAAGTTCTAATTCATTATCTGAAGCAAGCCAAAACTTTCTTACTCGAAAATGCCACAACTTCCACTCAAATAGCGACTTTGGAAAATCTTACCATCTGGCTGAATCAAGCAATGGATCGAATCAAAAAATTAACCTCCTAGATTACGAGAAGGCGGGAGCGACGATGACCCAAGAATCTAATGATCCTCCTATTCCAGAAAAAAAAGCCGTTTCAGAAGAGGAAACATCAAGCACACCTTCAACCCATGATGAGGTTTTTAAGGAATTTCAAGAGAAGGGAACGCAAGCATCACAACGGGCGACGCATCAACAAGAAAGTAATACGATATCATCGCCGTATCTTAATACATATCACTATGAAACTCATATTCATGAGGTAAGTGGCCCCTTTATCTCCGGGCAGGGAAATATCCATACAGGTATAGGGGTCGGTACAATTTCCAATCCTGTGCCGGAAGTATGTCGGGTTACATTTCAAGAAGTCGCAAAATTGCAAAAAGTTTTTATTGAGATTCCCTCCTATCAGCGTGCACGTGAACATTTAGATACAACCCCTGTTCTATTGTTGTGGGGGCAAGAACGTGCGGGGAAGTCTTCAGCAGCTATTCAACTTTTACACCATTGGCATCAAACAGAAATATTTCAGCTTGACCCAGCAATCGCACTTTCCAAGTGGTCTTCATTTGAATTTACTAATACAAACGGTTATTGGCTTCATATTAACCGTGTTGGTTTTGTAGAAGGTTGGACTCCTTTCTTGTTTGATCTCTTATGTGCGCGGATACAAGAAAATAAAAGTCATCTCATTATTACAATTGACAGTCATATTCCCGTTCGTAAAGAGGGTTTAAATCGTTATTTCATGCCATGGGATCCGCCAATTAAAACAGATTATCTTACATTTCTTGTCAAGCATTTACGCTATTATGCCCCTGATGAAGCCACGCAAAATCAACTAGAGGCAGCGTACAATCACCCCACCATTAGTGAGTGGCTAACACAAGAGACGATCACATTACGTGATATTGATTTTCTCGCTCGTTTGCTGGCACAAGGATTACGCGAAGGATTTGATCCTGTTGAGGCACTCCAACGTTTAGGCTCCAGCGCAAAAAAAAATGTAATGGAATGGTTCCAAAACCATCCGACAGTAGAAGATTGGAGCTTTATGTTGGCGGTCGTTACTTTGAATGGTGCCGCAGCTCAAAGTATTAACGATGCTCACGAACGATTATTACAACGTTTACAACCCGTATCCGTTAAAGATACTACTCCACCCATCTCGATCTCTGTAGGTGAAGACTATGGAGAGAGATTAAAACGAGTTGGTGCCAGTTTAGTAAAAGAAGTTGCTTCCACTCATTATGGCAATGTTGCCGTTCATACGGTTCAACTTATTAATCCTGCATGGCAACAAATCGCGCTCAATTATGTCTGGCAACGGGAGATTCATCATCACCCTTTATTGATTGGTTGGTTTGATGAATTAGTACGCACCGATGATCGTTCGGTCAGATTAAGGGTAGCAGCGGCGGTTGGCGAGTTAGCAAAACAAGATACTCGCACCGTAAACAAATGGCTAATTGAGCCTTGGGCAAACGCTCAGGATGTTCGATTACGGGAAGCGGCGGCGTTTGCGCTTGGCATTCCTGCGTGGGATGATCAGCATGTTTCATGGGTACAAGCCCTACTCCACTATTGGAGCACTAATAATAACATTCGCATGAATGAGACTGCTATTTTTGCTTACGGGGGGTTAGTGGGAGAACGTTTTCCTGATTTTGCACTTGCTCATTTGTATCATTTGACGCAAAAAGGGTCGCCACTACTACATACATCTATCGTAAATAGTTTACTCAATATTTTTGGGATTGGATATCGCTTATCAGAGTACCATACGGCTGTTCTTTTTGCGCTACAGCATTGGGCAACCCATGCTCGGTCTACTCCAACTTATTTTGTGGCTATTCTTACCTTTGTGTTGTTAGCAAATTTTACGACTCCCATTAAAAAAGGTGGTTACGATATCCCAACCCTTTTGTGGATCTCACAACGTGTACCCGCATTCCTTACCCCAATGGTGACGTTATGGCACATTGTGCTGAATAACCACTTGTTTAAGCGATGGGGTTATGAAACGTTGCAAGTATGGATAAAACTCCTTGATCGAGCTAATGTTACACCACAAGAACCTTACCTTATTTTTCGTCGAATGCTCTTTCAACTTATGAAAAAAGACCGAGAAAACGAAAAACGGGTTCGATTCCGCTTGGACCAGTGGTGCGAGAAATCATTGACGGCACAGCAACTTGTACAAGATTTATTTCGGAGATAAAGATGATCACGAACAGCAATCCCATATTGGAAGTTCAAGAAATTAAAAACTCAATCTTTGACCGCTTGCTAAAACCACGTCCTACCCCAAATCCGGGTGAAGCCTTAGTGTTGCAATCTGACGGGCAACCATTTGTCATCATCCGCGAAGGGGAACAAATGACTATAGGCGAAGCGGTTTGGGGTAAGTATCGCAAATTTTATCGGATATCGCTTGCAAAGATGGCTTTTTCTTTTCATTACGATTTTCCAAGTAAAACGGTACCTTTTAAGTTTCACGGGGATATCGAGATTGTCTGCCGGGTGGTAGACCCAATTCGTGTCGTTCGTGAAGACATACGAGACGTAACCTTAATTCTCAAAAATGAAATCCAAAAAATAATGCGTCGTGAGGGTCGTAATTATGACATTGAAAATGACAAAGAAGTAGAAATTGCGATAGAGGAGGGTATCCGTAATCATATTCTCGATAATGGGTTAGCCATTGAATTTGTGGATGCACGGATTGAACGGGATCCGGAGTCACTAAAGTTTGCAGGAAATGTGGTCGGCGCGAAACGTGAGAGTGATCTGGTAAAGGTTCAGATGAAGGGACAAATTGAACAAGCTGATTTGGAACAGACGCTTTCTAATAAACGTTTGGATCATGCCCTTAGCCAAGAAAAAACCCGTTTCTCGCATTACCATGTCTTACTACAAGATGATCATTTATCACCGTCATTGCTCTTGCTGATTTCACGTGATTTGAACAGTCTTGCGGGTGTAATCGAGAATGTTCAAGATCAGCAACGTTTTAAGTTAGATGTCCAGATTAAGGCAGTACAAGCATTCTTAAACAATCCAGAAATCGATGCTTCTGATCTGGGTCCTGTTCGCAACGCTTTATCTCAACTTGTTAATAGTATTGGGGATACACTTGGTAGTAGCACAAGTCTTACTAACCCTAGACTTGGAACCGAAGAACCTCAATCCGATTTAAGAGATGAGGAAGAAGTGGAGTCTGTCTCCAGATCAACGGAGGCTCATCAGGATGAGTAAAATATGGTATGATCTCGTTATATCAGTAATGGTTGTTTTCTTGGATATTCCTTTACCATGGCGACCTTTACTAATAATAGGATTTTTTCTTTTTCTCGCAGTCATAGTAGGCAATTTGCTTAAGCATATTATGTTAAGTGTAGCGGAAACGGGTAGCAAGTTACTAAAATATGGGGTTGTAGGATGGGTATACCCCGAATATGTTCTTACTCGCTTTTATCGTTCCCGTGCCACCCCTCTCCCAACTTGGTACTTAGGATGGAGTGAATTAGGAATTGCAGTAGTACGGTTCTATGATGCGGTATTCGGATGGGTAAAAGATAAGAGTGAGAATTTATATTTTCAGAAACGCTGGGTGGCGTTCGTACTTTTACTTTTAATGGGGGGGTGGTATGGCCGTCCCTATCTTAATGGTCTGCCTATTGTGGTTTATTTAGATCAAGGACTTGCCTGGTATTTAAAAACAGAACAATCGTTCATAATGCAGATAGCAAACTCTTCTCCCTCGTTTCCTGCTTCAAATAGAGTTATTCCACTTACGATTACACCCTCCCCCACTCGCGCCCGCCCAACTGTAGCGGCACAGGCGACAGTGATTCCTTCGGCTACACCGGAACCACTGATAACTCCAACTACGATAAATTTATATGTTGTCCAGCAAGGAGATAGTCTGCATAAGATTGCAGACCGATTTGGTATTAGTGTTGACTCTATTGTTGAAGCCAATGCTATTTCTTACCCATCGCTTACAACAGACCCTACACGCATTAGCGTTGGATGGCAACTCGTGATTCCAGATACTCCTTAATTTAAAGTATTTTCAAAAGTGAATTTGTAACAATCTTCTTTTAAGTACAAGTCAGTTTACAAAGATTTGATGTGTATGCGAAGCGATTACCCTGTTCATTATATTATCTTTACCTATAAATTATTCATTATGCAATTTAAGTTAGATTGATTATGTTAACAAGTCGCTATAATTTACTTTACATGATTTACCAAGTTCCATTTTTAGGAATATAGTATCTTGTTACAGATTATGCTTTTTTACGATTTTACGCTTTAATTCCCTTACTACCTTTTGCTGAACAAGGATGGTTGGGCGCGGCAACCCTCTTATACCAACATCACACCTGTTTCAGCAAAACATCAACGCACCTCTCTACCTAAATCCTCCCCCTTTCCCTTCACAGCCTCTATACCTTCGTCGTTGAGCCGATTTTTTGCAGGAAGTCGGTAGATTTGAGATTGCTGTTGCTCTTTTGGTGCTGTTCTCTTTGTTGATGAACGCGCCAGCGCAAAAACAGGGCGGCGCGTTCGTGGCACCGAACGCGCCGCCCTGTTTTGGTTTGATAGGTTGCCTTCTACCGCGTGGGTGTGAGCGTCCCCCCTGCCCCACCCCATACGGGCATCCTATCGTGTGGGTTTCTATCGTCCCGTTCGTGGCATGGAGGGGGAGCGCAAGCCCTCTTGCCGAAACGAACGATGACAGCCCCCATGAGAAGGTCAAGCCAAAAAACTGCAATTCAACTTTGCACTATTCCTGTAGAAACTAGGCTTCCCTTTGCGGATTTCGCCCTTTATCTTTGGGACATCGAATAGTTCATCCCAAAGAACAAAACAATCTTCCAGGAGCCACTTTCTTATGAAAACCAACCGCCGCATTTACCTCTTTCTTACTGCTGTCGTTGTAATGTTGCAACTCTCGTTTGGTTTCCAATCCGCTTCAAACGTTTACGCTGATAGCGCAACGCCGACCCCGACCGCTCAACGCGGCACCTGCACCGATATGGAATGTGGCTGATTCCACACGATTAGTTCAGTCGTTCCGCGAAGCTCAGGTATAACTCTCGTATCGAGGTCGGTTGCACGGGTTTCGGGCGATAGAATTCACGAATCACAGGACGAGGTTGAAAATCCCAATCCGGTTGAGGGACACGCCATTCGCGCATTTCCCATAGGGCGTAGCGCCGTTCGGGAAAATGCCAACGGGGTTGGGTGCGTTTGAAACGGGAGAATTTAAGATAGTGGTTGATGTACATAAGGTGCGACCCTTACAGCGAGAACACAGGGGTAATGTGAGGTTTATGAATGGGGGAAGGTTAAGAAGGGGTTTGGGCAAACTTCCCCAACACTCAATATCTCTTGTGCCATAGGGTACATCATAATATCTGAAAAAAACTGCAAAAAACCTGCAACATCCTCTTGCAGGTTTTTGACGTTTCCCCAAGACCCTCGCCTCATTGGAAAAGAGGCAACTCCGCTTTATAATCGGGGACAAACATCCAACTGTTGCGACAACTGAGGGTGGGTCCTATCTGAAGCCATCCTCCACTTCTGCAATAACCTCGTTAGGAGCGTCCCCGCATGGTTTCCGATCAGGAGGAACTTGCCCGTCAAATTCACACCACATTACGCTCATGGCGTGCCGAAAGTAAAAAGTTGACCCCTCTGCGGGGGTTGCTGTTGGTGGAACAACGCCTTTTTGCCGGTGAGAGTGAAGAAAATGCAACCTTTACTGTCCTGCAAAATGCGATGTCGGAATTGGAGCAACAAGCACCCGAACGAGCCAGTCTGCTACGACAACGGTTTGAAATCGGTAAAAAGATGCAACAAGTGGTGCGGGACGAAACCTGGAGTGAGCGTTCGCTGTATCTGAAGCAACGTGAGGCGATTAAGCATCTTGCCGATATTATTGCACGGCAGGAAAAACAACTGACCCAACAACGGCGGAATCTGCTCGCCAGCCGTTTGCCGTTTCCGGCATATACACAGTTGGTCGGGGCGGTTCCCAAACTGGAAACGCTGTTTGAATTGTTACGCCCCGATACTCCGCCGTTTATGGTTGCGCTTTCGGGGATGGGGGGTATCGGCAAAACCACCCTTGCTGACGCATTGGTACGTCAACTCGTCTTGCGTGGCACGTATGACCGTTTTGCATGGGTAAGTGCACAACAGGCGGTTTTTTCGCTGGGGGGACGGATTATGACACTTTCGGACCGTCCTGCGCTCACATTGGAGACGTTGGTTCAATCGCTGGCGACGCAAGTATTGGAAACCCACTCGCCTACACCGCTCCCCCATCACGAATTGCAAGAAGAAGTTCAACACCAATTGCTTGCCCAACAACATCTTCTGGTGATAGATAACCTTGAGACGGTCCCCGATATTAACCATCTGCTCCCCTTCATGCGGCAGGTAATGGGAACCACTAAGATATTATTGACCAGTCGGGTACAATTACTGAATGAAGGGGACGTGTTCTCTTATGTCGTCCCTGCGCTGACCCGGGAAGAAGGATTAGAATTAATCCGTCAGGAAGCCCGGCTACGCAACATTGCCGTACTGATAGATTGTGACGAAGCCACCGGGCAACGCATTTACGATGTGGTGGGTGGTAATCCGTTGGCATTACGATTGGTGGCGGGGCAAGTCCACTTGCACGGATTGGATGAAGTATTGGGAGACTTGAACCACGCCGCCGGGTCGGGAGAGCAACTTTATCGCTATCTTTATGAATGGAGTTGGGAACATTTACCGGAGTCTTGCCGTGCCGTGTTGTTGGCGATGCCTTTATTAACGGAAAGCGGGGGTACCCTTGTAGATCTGGTAGAAATGACCGAACTCCCTGCTCCTGAAGTACGGATGGCATTACAAGAACTGGTGACACAAAACTTGGTAAATGTGCAGGGAGATGCTACCCTTCGCACCTATACCATTCACAACTTAACCAGGGCATTTTTACAGGAAGAGATCGCCAAATGGCTCTAGGCAACCCTGTGCCGTCGGATTATCCTGCCCTATTTCGCAACTACCTCAAACGGGCAACCCGCTCGGCACTTCAACCCCCAACCCCACGGGATACCTTCCCCCAAACCGGTGGCTATGAGCGTACTTCCCAGCTCATCCACACACTCACGTATGCCTTACAATCTCCCGATATGTGGGAGGAGGCAAAAGCATTACTTTTTTCGCTTAGCGATACCCTGGAACGCACTGCCCGCCATGCTGATTTAATTTCATTATTGGAAGCAGGGATAGAGCAAAGCAAAACCATAGGGGATTACGCTACATATGCTTTACTCCAACTGAAACTATCCCCTTTCATTATCAGTCAAGGGGATAGTGACCGCGCCTATCAAATCCTTACTGAGGCGCAAACGTATTTTGAAACCCAAGCGCTTCCGCTCCATCAGGGGCAAGTGTTGAATGAATTGGCACGATGGGCAATCGAGCGCGGTAATTACAGTGAAGCGGCACTTTACCTGGATAGGGCTTTGGAACGGATACCTGCCGATATGGTAAACGAGCTGGCGATTACCCAACGGTTGCGGGGTTCATTAGCCGCGACCCGCCAGGAATGGCAAAATGCCTATGTTGCCTATAGCAACAGCTTACAATTATGGAAAATAGGCGGTAATCCCCGCTTTATCGGATTTGGATACATCAACCTGGGGTCAGCATTACGCGGATTGGGAAACTACGAAGAAGCAACCATCGCCATTAAAGAGGGGATTCAACGCTTCGAAGCGGCGGAGGATTTGGTGAACCGGGCACTTGCTCAGAACAATCTGGGCAACCTTTATCTAAATTCTAACCGCTATCAAGAGGCTATTGAGCAGTACCACGCGGCGGAGATGGTTTTTCGTCAATTGAACCGCATTACCGAACTGGCGCGATTGTATAATAACTGGGGTATGGCATACGCCGGGTTGGAATGGTGGAATCAAGCGATTACCACATATCAA